>DOPS01000291.1:0-20646 GCA_003512645.1 Desulfosporosinus sp. | reverse complement strand
CCCGAACACTGGAAAAGCTATAGATTCTTATCTTTTCTAAACTTCATTTGTAGTGCATTTGTTGGGCACGTAGAGACACATAGTCCGCAACCATAACATCGGTTTACATCGAATCTCACTAAAGATCCTTCCATTTTCTGCGCTTCAAATACGCATCGTTCAGTACAAATTCCACAGTCATTACATTTACTTTTATCCACATCTACAACATAATCGGCATGAGCAATAAGGTCAGGCCGGTTATATTTTTTTAAAAATTCTATATCATGACAGCAGCATTTACAGCAACTGCATACAGCAAAAACATGTTGATCAGGATTATAAATTGTAAGATGTATAAGTCCAGGTTCGTACATTAGCCTCCCCGCGAAACTTATCGTAATTTTCTATGGCTTTTAAGAATGTTTCTTGAGTTAAGTCATCGGCATCCTCAGTATTACTGCACAGACGAAAAGCTAGGTTAAAAATATACCGTTGATGTTTGGAGATAATTTCCTCCAAAACAGTAAAATGTTTAGAGTTCTCTACATTATCGGATTCAGTCACAATGATGAACCTCCTATAAATTAGACGCATTTAATTTAAATTAGTTTCATGAAACTTATGGATATTTTTCAACTTCATGTCCACTGGTGTAATTTCATTAAGCCATTCAACTGAAGCCACATACTCGGGACGAGGATCAGGGCTAATCCAAATCACCGTTTTGGCTGTAGCCCCTACTACATACGTCAGGATTTGCCCAAGGTGAGAATGATCAGTTTCTTCCATCTGATTTTCAATGATTACAGTTACCATTAAGCTCAAGTCCCCCGAAGAAGGGAAGAATCTCCGCTACTTTCGTCCTAGCTATGTTATCTATCGCGTTTATATACTTACTGATCTGCCGGGTAAACTGCTCTTGGCCCTCTTCTCAGGATTTCCAATTGGATTTTGAGCTGGGGACTCCTTAGCAAGTTCCACCCGTTTTCCCAAGGTGTTCCCCCACTAATTTCATAGCACAGAAACCACCACACATGGAACAGGCTTCCGCCCCCTCCTCGTTACGCTCTCCGCGGATCCGGCGAGCTGTTGGAGGATCAATGGACAATTCAATTTGTTTGTTCCAATCCAAGGCTTTACGAGCCTGAGCCATAGCTAAATCCCACTCCCGTGCACCCTTAACCCCAGTCACTATTCAGCGAAACGTGTCGTTTCGCGAAGGGTCCTGGAACTTACGCGGAACGACAATTAATGACGCCTCATAAGCAGTTCCGCCGAGTAGGTACCACGACCAACGACCTCTACGACCCGCCGCAAGTTTAGGTGGAGCCAAAAAAAGAACGGCGGCCGCGTGGCTGCCACTTCTCGCCTAACTTGTGGCAAGACAAACTAAGCGCCGGCATATACCTAGACCGGCCCATGCTCCGGACCTCTGATCATCCTGCAGAGAAACATTCGCAGGAGAAACCTCCTCCAAGAAAAGTCCACTGCCGTCACTTTACAGCCCAGCAGAATAGGCCAGTTTAAGGTAAATTTCGAGGGATAGCAGCGCCAAACTGAAGAAATGTACTTAGATAGTAAAGACAGTGAATTTGTTCTTCTGAAGTCATGCAAGGATTCAGACCGCCCAGGAAAGCAAGAATAATTGGAAGTGTTAAATAGCCCCCACCTAGGATTAGATGGGAGCTATAACTATTTAACTTCTTCACGGCAATGGCAATCCCTGCGCAATAACAGCAGAAATTTAAACTTTAACCGTCTTCTTCATCACAAACCCCGGCAGCGGCTCTTTCATCTTCCAGACAATACTGATCGGTGCTGAGCCATAATGGCTTTGAAAATCGGCAAAGCCAAGACAAGTAAAGGTCGCGGCAAAAGCCCCCTCTATCTTATACTCCCTCACAAAAAACAACACGTTCCCACCACTGGTTACTTGGTTAAGATACCTCTGCCCTGTCAGCGATTCCTCGGTCGTTCGACTTTGAGACTGCCAATGAAATAGCTCTTCACTGATGGAATAATCCTGATACATCGTTGACGGGGAATAATCCTTTTCAGACTTGTTCAAGGTCACGAAAAAGACATCCAGCTTATTTTCAGCTAGGTAGAGAACTCCTTCCCGGAAAGAGCTCCTCTTTTGTTCCGTATGTTTTCCCAAAGCCACTAAAATCTGATCAAACGTATAAGCACAATATAAGTCGAGTGGGTATTCATTCTCAAATCCAACCAACGGCCTATCTACAAAATTGATGTTGCCGAACTGATAGTCCAGCAAATCCATCAGTTCTTGGTAAAGCCGTGGATCATTAATGACCCAATATATCGCCTCTTCAATAGAAGCAAACCTATTTCCTAGATCACTAAGCCCCTTGCCCCACAAGGTATAGTGAACCATGGTTAGCATTGTCCGTTCCACGCTGGTCAACGAATACAATAAAGAACCTTCACCTAAAAGAATTTGCGGCAGGATCTTCTGCATAAAATTAATCCAGCGCCTGGAATTCACCAAAGACAATCTTCCCAGTGCTGAGGCAAGCAATCTTTCCCGCTCTGTATCTACCTGATATCCCTTGAGAAACCAGCCTGAGCCGCCAGTCCGACAACCGTTACCTTTTTGCTATAGACATCTTGGGGTGTTACATAATAACCCTCGAAAAACTCCCTGACCTTTAGCTCATGTTTGATTTCCATAAAGTCATATAGCTTGCTGATCAAATTGCGCTTAGTATTAACCGCATTTCGGATGTTCTCTAGAATATAGTCCTGGGCTTGTTTCTCTAATTGGATCGAGCATCCCCTCGGCACATTAGAAAAGCCATGCTTGATTTCATGTTCGACTGTTTTCCGAGTCCTTGATAACAACGCTTTAAACCGATCTTCAAACGAATACTTCTTGTGAGCTTGGCCCACAAAATCCAATACCGTGAGGGCTTCTTTCCCATCGCTTAGCCTTAAACCACGACCCAACTGCTGCAAAAAGACAGTTAAACTTTCTGTAGGGCGCAGGAACAGAACCGTATTCACCTCAGGAATATCAATTCCTTCATCATTTATGTCCACCACAAAAACGAACTTGATTTCCTTCGTTACCAGGCGGCGCTTCACATTATCTCTAACACCGTCATCCGATTCCGAAACCAGAAATTCCGAAGGAATCCCGGATTTGTTAAAGATCTCGGACATGAATTCTGCATGCTTCTTCGTAAGACAAAATCCAATTCCGATGATGTCCGAACGTTCTAGGCAATATCTTTCAATCGCACTAATGATATTCCCAACGCGTTTAACTGCGACCGCTCGTTCAAAAACAAAGAGGTTTTCAATTTCCCGCTCATCATATTTTCCCGCAACCCACCGCACTTGACTTAGGTCAACATTATCCGTCACACCGAAATAATGAAAGGGACTAAGCAGTTTTCGTTCAATCGCTTCCCATAACCTGATTTCGGCCGCAATCCGGCCCTCGAAATACGCATAGATGCTTCGTCCATCCGCTCTCTCCGAAGTTGCCGTCAGTCCCAATAAGATCTTCGGTCTGTAGTAGTCTAATAGTTCTTGATAAGATGGAGCCGCAGCATGGTGGAATTCGTCAATCACGATATAATCATAGAAATCCGGCGTGGTGATCTCTGTCAGTTCTTTAGAGTTGAAGGATTGGATGGAGACAAACAAATGATCAAAACTATCGGGTTTTAGTCCTCCGACCATCATCGAGCTAAAGTTTAGATCTTTGAGGATTCCTCGAAAGCAAGCTAGACTCTGACTTAAAATTTCCTTCCGATGAGCGACAACGAGCAATTTATTCGGTTCGCCTGGGTTCGCCCTGCAAAAGTCCCGGTAGTCAAAGGCGGCAATCACCGTCTTACCAGTACCCGTGGCAGCAACCACAAGGTTTTTAAGCGAGTGATGGACTTCCCGTTCCGCTTTCAATTTGTCCAGAATCTCCTGCTGATAATAATACGGTTTAATGTCAAAATTGAAAGCAACATTACCCGCTTCATCCTGACTGGTTCTTCTCTCAGACTTTAAAGCATGTCTCAAACGCTCAGAATCGATCGCCGCAATAAAGGGTGTGAACTCAGGATTATTCCAATACCCTTCAAACGTTGCTCTGATTTTCTCTAAAATATCCCCAGAGTCATATTGGGATAGCTTAATATTCCATTCCAACCCGCTGGTCATTGCTGACTCCGAAATATTGGACGATCCGATATAAACGGTACTGAATCCGGTATCTCTCCAAAAGATATACGTTTTGGCATGAAGGCGAGTCCGCTCCGTATCATAGGAAATATGTATTTCTGTATTGGACAGTTTACTGAGCTGCTCGACCGCTTTAAAATCTGTGGCTCCAAGATAGGAGGTCGTAATAACCCGCAGTTTTCCGCCACTGGCTGTGAACTGAGTCAGTTCATTGATGATCAGCCTTAAACCACTCCACTTGATGAAAGAAACGAGAAAATCAATCCTGTGACTACTTAATATCTCTTTTTTGAGCTCTGAAACCATACTAGGCTCATGAACGGCACCGGTAAAGAGGGAGTTCTCGGAAATCGACGTGTCTGGTCTGACGACCTTTTCAGCACCTAGCAAGACAATTTGTTTGCTTGCTTTTTTGTCCACCAAGGATAACAAGATTTGCGCATCTTGCTGGATGAGGAAACTTTTGACCCTTTTCAAGGTCGCTTCATCTTTTTTAAAACTAAAGCTTCCTTCTAAATGAAAATTCAACTGGCCCCTTACATCGCCCGCAATGCATTTCACAATTTGGAGTAGCAATGAGCATTTGTTTTATTCTTTCTGTCACCGAGTACAAGCTAAACAATAAGTTGATAAGTTGGTGTCAGGCACCAGGGTTCTTAATGAAAAATCATTTGGCACCGATTTCAGGCATAGCATCCCAAGTTTGCCCAAGCAATAATCGACCATTTTTCTTTTTGTTTATCCCACCCCATTGTTTGAAATAGAAGCTAACCCCTTGATGATCACAATCATTCTTGATAGATAGGACCCACTCAAGATCGATCCTTCGGGCTTTGAGCCCGCTTTCTCCTCCAACAATTGCCCAGTCAATGCCCGTTAAATCGAGGCTCTTAACCTCATCTATAAGCGGTTCAAAGGAAATAAATCGGACCTTCGCATCCACTTTTCTCAAGGAATCTATCCGCTTCTTATATTGGTCACTTTCAACGGTCACTCCTTGCCAGATGTTTGGGCTCCAAGTCAGATAAGGAGCCAATTCTGCAAGTCGTTCTGCTCTTTTAGTTAGAACTTGGAAGGTGTGCCAGGATGCTTTGTTCATAATACCAAATATCTTTTGGATAAACTCTAAAGGGATGTCTTCATGAAATAAATCCGACATTGAATTCACAAAAATTAGAGAAGGTTTTTTCCACTTTAAAGGATCAATTAGACAATATTCGTGAAGTGCAACCTCAAATCCATTAACATATTTCTTATTACCCATTAACTTCAGACGTTGGGCCATGACAGCAGCATAGCAGTTTTTACAGCCATCAGATATCTTCGTACATCCAGTTACTGGATTCCAGGTATTTTCCGTCCATTCAATTTTTGATTTTGCCATGTTATCGCCCCGCTTCTAAAATAAACTCATCGTGTGTGTCAAAATATGATCCACCGCTTTTAGTGAAAGATTAGTTGCGGATGATGATGGATTGCTTACAGCAAAGCACAGTAAAAATAACGGTGAATTGTTTTTGGATTTCGTAAGGTTAGAGGGTTTACGGAAACTCCTGGAAATATCGTTTTTAATCGTTTAAGTATGTAGCCTTTGATTTGGTCGATTGAGGCCCTTTCTAAATCAACTTCACCGAATAATGTCAGTTGGGGCGATTCTTTATATATTTCCTGTTCCCACATAGTAGTCCCCAATACTTGATGAAGTTTCAGCCTATGAGCTTCAGGGATATTTCCATGTCGAGGTAATACCCTATTAACTGCAGATAAAGGGAAAAGATACCAAACATCAAACGCTTTGGTGTTTGCTATAGAAGATAAAGAATCCCAATTCAAATTCATGGCATAAGGATCTAGGAAGATTACCCCGCGCCAATAATTACTATACCACGAAAAGGAGTTTATTGTTTTCAAGAGTTGGTTACAGTCACCCTGCATGAATTCTATATTCTTATTTAGAGCCTTCTGATAAATATTGTCTTCTAACTTTTTCAGATATTCCTGATTACTGTCAATGAAAATATACCACTGATAAATCCATAACCGAATTCCGTTTACACCATCACCGAAGTTCTTAATCTCTTCTCAAACACCTTATTCCCCTTTTCCTCCGCAAACGAAGTCGAATGCGTTCATCTATACTTGACTTAATTCATAAGGCACGAAAAAATAGAAAACTGATGGGTGGAGGGCTTCGTCAAGCGGGTATTCTGGCAGCCTGCACCAGCTTCTTTGCCATGACATCTATTTGCCTTTCATCAGTGCTGTAATTTACGCTATATGGTAATGTATAAATTGATATTTACTCAAAATCATGATAAAATATATGCATAAATATTGAGAACGAGGAGTGAGGAATATGCCAAATATTCGTCCCATCTCTGATTTGCGCAATAATGCTAACGAGATTTCTGAATTCTGCCATAATGAACGCCAACCTGTGTTCATAACTAAGAACGGCAAAGGGGATATGGTGGTGATGAGTATCGAAACTTATGAGCAACAGCAAACTTTAATTGAACTCTATAGCAAGCTGGCTGAAGCTGAGGTTGAGATTGCAAACGGTGCAGAAGGAAAGGACTTTTTTGAAGTGACCAAAAAGTTGAGGGCTTATGTCCATGGAAAAGTATGAATTGAAGATATTTCCCTCAGCCGAGCAAGATCTAAAGGATGTTATTAATTATCTAAATGAGTTTTCACCGCAGGCTGCTCTTAAAATCTATGATGAAATTGTCGCTGGCATCGCTTCTCTTGAACAAATGCCCATGCGCTGTTCATTGGCAAAGAATACTGTGCTTCGTGCCAAACAATACCGTTTGCTGTTGGTGCAGAACTATGTAGTATTCTTTATTGTAAACGGCAACGTAGTACAAATACGGCGAATACTATATGGTCGAAGGCAATACGAATTCTTGTTATAAAATTATCGGTTGTTTGATAGGTGACTGCCAGAACGTAAAAGTATGATAAGCAAATAATGGATAAACCCAGGGTTTTAAATCAATTAAGCCTACATTATGAACTAAATAACCATATCCAACACTGAAAGCCCCAAATCCTAAGACACACGCGTATCGAGTTCGTTCTGTATCATAGGAAATATGTATTTCCGTATTGGTCAATTTACTGAGCTGCTCGACCGCTTTTCAAGGTCGCTTCATCCTTTTTAAAACTAAAGCTCCCTTTTTAAATATACTCTGTAATATACAGCAAAATCCCGTTGCATAAATTAACTCGTTCTCTAACGATGGTATCCCCTTGGCTACAATCCATATGGAAAGTTAAGCCATTGAACAACTTCCAGCCCACTAGTCATCGCTGACTCAGATATATTGGACGATCCCCTTTGGCGGAAAAGCGAATTGCAGACAAAAAAGCTATCCCCCACACTTCCATAGTGTAGGGGATAGCTTTTTCTGATTCGACAGGCACCGGTGCTCCTAGGGCCACCGCCAGTGGTGGTATGTTGATATTGAAACAGTTCCGTCTCGATGCTGACGGTGTTCGCGGGAACTTCAGCCTCCTCAACATGCTGCCGAAAAACCTCATCATATTTCAGAACCAAAAGCCGCAATTGCATGCCATAGCGTACTACACCCATAACATGGCAAATAACACCGTCCACCACTGTATTCTTGCCGACCACAGTAATCTCTTCTATACGAGATAAGCGTTCGTGTAAATATCGAATATTCATAATCTCACTCCTGATTTGTTAGTATGGGACCTCTCATACCGGGATGTGAAGCTAAGTACATACAATGACACAGTGTTGTTAAATTGAAAACGTATCAAGCAACAAAACATTACGTTCCTTACCCCTATGAATAATAGCTGTTAAGACTTTCAACCGTTTCGTCGCTTTGCCTTTTCAGTCGGCGAGTCTTCCGACACAGTTACTTGATTTAAGCGTAGAAACTCTGCCTTCAGTTTATATAGCGATTAAACAACACCAAAATGCTCTGCATTTAAACATGAATCACAAAGTCCTCATTTACAATATGTTACAATAAAAAACGGGACGAGGAGACAGGTACCTTGTCCGCCCTCCAATTACCGCCAACATTTCACCTTCCTGCTATTAATCAGAATTCTTCAAAAAACTTTAGGCATTTTCAAAGAGCGGTGTAATTTGCTATTATTGTTCAATTTCGGTAACACATTCGCTTTTGATCTTTTCAACTAGAAATTGCAGTGCATCAACAACATGTGGTCTTATATCGCCGCCTATCAGTACATACATTATGTCGTCGCCAAGTTCAAGTTGGCCTTCATTAAGCCAAACCCTGACATAGAAAATACCATCCATCTTATAGGTTTCAGCAATCGCAGTATCAACCTTTGCTGCATCATAAGTAAATTCCATTCCCGTTACCATTGAACCGTCATCAATGCCTTGTCGCACCTTGGCTTTAGGCGTTTGGCGCACAACACCATTATGAACTAAAAACATTCCTTCCTGTAAAGCCGCCGGGTCAGTTTTTGCTTCTTTGAGCCATTCATCCATTGATGGCGATAGCTTTTTCATTTTTTCATTAATCATAAACTAATACCCTCCCATTCTACATACTCTTTAACTTGCTTCATAATTTCAGGACACAATACGACTAGCGTCACAGCATATCAATGTTACGCAAGAGAATTCTCTTTACTAAAATATTTTTTTCGTTTGTAAAAAGTATATATTAATACTGTAATCGACGATAACGCATTCTCGAAAAAAGGTTGTTGACCATATTGACCATATTGGCCATATTGGCCATATTGTTGGCTATATTGTATAAACAGAAGAACACTTACTACTAAGAAGTAAATATTGTAGGTTACCATAAACCAGTAACCCCTACTGCCGTCTACTGTTTTCCTGATATTTTTTTATTTCAAATGCATGTATCATCATTTCTTTCAAAATGAAGTTCAGGTAAAACGATTCTAATTTCCTTTTCTGCGTTTTCCTTCTGCCAGTATACTATAAATCTGATTTTCGCTGTTTTTGGTACATTGTTGTTTTTTTGCTTTCTATCCTCTATTTGTTTTATCAACTGTTTTGAGAATTTCAATACCGCTTGGCCTTTTGAATTACGGCAACAATCTCTGTCAATCGTAAGTTCATCACCGCTATTCAGTTGCGAAATAAGATGTTGACAGGATGAAAAAAAGTCCAGCCATACATCTTTATAAGTTAAATGCAACGCTAATTGACAGGGTGGCAAGTAATCCTCCGAATCATTAACTCGTTCAAGACCTTCTGTTTTTATAAATTGAAGATAATTGCTATTATAGTGGATGCTCAGGTTACGTTTCGCCCTTGTCATGGCAACATACAACTGTCGTATAGCTTCCTCCGATATAAGTTTAAACTGATCAAGCATCAGGAACACATTGTCAAACTCTCGTCCCTTCGCCTTATGAATCGTGGAAACAAAGATTGTTTCGCTGTTTCCGCCCAAGAAATCTTCCAGCTTCGATTCGCGGATAAAAACTTCTAGATCCGATTTGTATTTACTTTTTGGATTAGTCGCCTCAAAATCTTTGATGATCTTGAGACATATCTCTCGATTTATGCTGCTACCAAACCTTTCACTTAACTGACCTTTGGCATTTTCCCAGATATCCTCGTTAATAACATAAATATCTTCCGACAAATTGAGCTGGCTTAGAAAAAAACGGACTTCAAGAAGGTTATACAAATTAAATCCATCATTTGACTGGATCAGTTTTGCCTGCATTCCATTCTTCACAAGCAATCCGGTAATCTGTAAAGCTTCTTCATTCGTCTTGGTCAAAACACACGTCGTTCCTGTAAGTTCCTCTGAGAGGATATCATCTACTAAGGGTGTAATGAGGTTAGAACTCCTATATTGAACCAATTTTATTTTTCCTGTATCACTCTGTAATACAGTAAGTAGGAATTTCTCGATTTGCCAAGTCGATTTCAGGATACTTAATGAACGGTTTTTGTTTTCTTTTCTCTTGATAAAGGCTGTTAAATCTTTTGTAAAGGCTAAAACCTTTTCTTCAATGAGAAGATTTATAACTTCTATTACTTCCTCTTTTACAATTCCTAAATGGTCTGAGATATAATCAATTCTTGATTCTGCTTGATCATCGCTTAAGTGTTTTCTGCTTTTAGTCGATAAAAGTTTCTTAATGATTCGCGTTGCTTTCTCTTTTTGCCTCTCATCAAACCTGTCCGATGTGTTAATCCTATAGATGGCTTCCTGAGCATTTTTGCTGAGAATACTGTCCGCAAATAATTTGGGCATATTCTGGCCGCGCTTTAGATAACCGGCTTCTTCTAAGGCTGCAATGGCTGTCTTTACCCTTGTTTCGATTTGTATGATGTTATCGTCCCAACCAGCCTTCCGAGCAATCTCTAAAGCGGATTGAGATACTTTGGACCGAGATCTGGTAAGGTCTTTAATTGCTTTCCATACCTGTTGGATTTCCTGGATACTAAGTTTGGTTTGGTTTGGTTAAGAAGAATAAAATGTTTACTCAGGTCTTCATCATTAAACAGCACAAAACAATCGGCAGAGATAGTTTCATCTCGTCCAGCCCTTCCAGCTTCTTGAATATAATTCTAAAGAGAATCGGAAATATCATAGTGAATGACCATACCAACATCTTTCTTGTCTACTCCCATTCCGAAAGCAGAGGTTGCCACCATGATTTGGAGCTTGCCTCTGATAAATGCATCCTGATTTTCAGTTTTTTCTTTCTTCTCCATCTGGCCATGATATGGCTTTGCCTGATAACCATCTTCTGTTAATCTTTGTGCCAATGAATATGCCCTTTTTGTGCGTGAAACATAAATAATTGTCGGGCAGTTTTTTTCTTCAATCAAATTTCTAACGGTATTATATTTTTCTTCTTCGCCCTCTTTCTCGATCACGTTATAACGAAGATTGGTTCGTGAGGCACTAGAACTGTAAACCTCAAGGTCAAGAGATAGTTTTTCCTTGAAATAATCTCGAATATCCTCGATAACCTTTTGTTTTGCTGTAGCGGTAAAACAAGAAACGGGAATTCCATCTTCAATATTTTTCTTTTTCTGTAGTGATTTGATGAAGTCGCCAATATATAAATAGTCAACTCTAAAATCCTGACCCCATGACGAAAAACAGTGTGCTTCGTCGATCACAAACCGAACAACATTTCTTCCCAGAAGCAAGCGTTCAATTGTCCTTGAACGTAAAGACTCTGGGGAGATATAAAGAATGGAAGCAGAACCATCTTCAACTCTTTCAAAGGACTTTGCCCTTTCAATGGGGTCAAGCAAGCCATTAATCGTAACTGCATCTGTGATACCCAATTTTTCCAGATTATCAACTTGGTCTTTCATCAACGATTGCAATGGGGAAATTACGACCGTCAAACCCCTTGAGTTGATTCCACTCATTAAAGCCGGCACTTGGAAAGTAATGGACTTTCCACCACCCGTAGGGAACACCGACAAGAGTGATTTATTAGCAACGGCGGCGTAGAACTCCTTTTTGTCTTTTAGTAGATAATAAAAAATTTGTTTTAATGTATTGCTTGTCTGTTGAAAAGCCGAAACCTCATCAAAGAAAAGATCTTTGGCCTTTATTGAATCATTTAACGGGTTGTTGGTATCATCTGTTTGCAGCTTATCATCCTTGAGGAGAGCATGATAAGGTTTAGTTGGAAACAAAAGGGGAGAAAGAAATAACGTATCTATTGCGTTCAAATCACTGATCTCAGCGGCATGAATTGCATGATGAATGTATTTTAGATCATGATTGAAAATGTTATGACCGCAAACATACTTTGACCCGTGCAGAAATTTAATGAAGTCAGCAACAGAAGTGGAGTGAAATGAACTACCATCCCCCTTGACACTACCGATATCAAGAATTCTTCTACTATTTGGCTCAACTTCGGTATCAATAAAAGCGATAGATCTCATGTTCTTCCCCCCCTTTCGAAAAAACTTTAAAGTAATGGCCATACATTGATAATCTGCCGGGTTTCATTGTATTCCAGTACCAAAGGACATCATTAGACTTGTATCTTACTTTTTCGCCGAAACTTTCCAATATTCCTTCCATGATTACCAAATCTTTCAAAAATCACGAGAATAAGATTGCGATACACTTCTAACGGGATCTACTATTTTCCTTTTAATAGAAATACAAAAAGGCACCAGTTTATTTTAACCGACACCCTTTTAAGAATTTTTAAATTCGCCATGTTACAACACGGGAGCACTTAAGATTAGAAAACTTTTCTTCCTAGCGTGAGTAGTCGAGTTTGAATTGCTCCAATATTCCGACCTAACTTTGATGATAACTCATTTAGAGGAACCCCAACATCAAAGTCCTTAATCAGTTGATTATCTTCTTCTGGTCCCCACGGATTGGAAGGTAGATTATTAGTGACTTCTGACTCTATTTTACCTAGCTTTGTTAAACGTAACCGTATTGCGCCTACTGTTCGACCGTGCTCTTCTGACAATTCCTTAATTGTTCTTCCATTGTCAAATTCTTTAACCAATTCTTCGTCATCCGAAATAGTCCAAGCTTTACCAGCACTTGATGGAAGTCGGTTGCTTCTTTTTTCTTTAGCCTCCAAAAGCTCTAAACCTTTTATTGCAAGAAACAGCGCTCTCACGGTGTTGGGGTTCTGAAAAGGACCCTCTATTTGCATAAACTCCCCTGTATGAGGATCCACTCCATTAGCCAAAGCTGCAACAATCTTGATTGCACTTCCTATATCCACAACCCTATCTCCCTCTATGTAAGTTTAATTCATAATCAAATGTCTCTCATACGTCTAGCTATCGAGAATTGTTTCGTCGAGGAATTCTTCTCTTGTTATACATTGACTCCAATCCCTCTTAAGATAAATCTTGCACTATAACTTACGCTTATAGAAGCTAAATCAGTGTTAATCTTAAAGTTTGTTTCGGCTGTTCCAAAAAGCTAAACTAATTGATTTGCGGAGGTCGATTCAGACTTAGCAATGATTATCATTACACTTTTGTCAGGACGAATAGCAATTACTAGTAGGTCCCCTTCGCTTGCTTCACTCATAACCATGTTTTCCGAATAATTAAGTCTATATTCTGCTGACAGAGAAGGGGTATTTTCTCTTAAATCATACCAAGAGATAGTTCCGAAATCTAATAACTCCTCTGATTCTTCGTCTGACAAATATAAAAATGTCGATGGAACATCAAGCAGCTTTTCACTTCCTAAGATTTTTTCAATGTTAGAGACTTCGTTAAACTCATACTGATTTGACCTGAAGTTATTAATTTCAGCGGCACTCAGATATTTGCTAGCAGTCGAAATTAAATACTTCGCGAGATTCTCTTTTTGCAATATTGTCGCAGACTCCCACTCATTTTTCGTTATTAAATTCAAACTATATTTCATCCGACAGCTTCTCCATATTCATCGAAATATTCTTTCTCAGTCCCTGGAAATTCATCAATCAGTATTGTTTTAATTTGAGGTTCATTATTAAAAACCTTCATCCAAATAGTAAAGAAACCAATTGCCTTTGCAAGGTTTATAATACTCCGTTTCACACGTTCGCAATATACAGTATTCTTAACTTCATTCCAGGTAATCAGTGACTCTTCCGCTATACCTAAGGCTTCATTCCTGAATTTATAACGTCGGTCTTTTTTAGGTTCTCTTCCTGCAATCCCTGGATAATACCCTAGATCAAGTATTTCATAAAGTCTTCTGGCCTTACTTAGAAGGCCTGCTTCTTGAGTTCTTAAGTATTCTTCATTTATTTCCGGCAATGCTCCAACATATTTGAAAGCTAGGAAAGTGTTATGTTCATCAGGCCAGATACGAGTATCCCTTTCGCCCAAGCCTATTTTAGTACTTTTACTACTATTGCAGTGAGAACATGCTAAAAGGAGATTATTCCAGTTCGTCTCAGATCCGCCTCTATGTTTACATTCAACATGTTCCACATGAGGAACATGCTTTATCGGTAATTCACAATAAGAACAATAGTAGCCAAGTCTCTCCAGCAAAAACTCCTGTGCTTCAGAATAGTGATTGATCGTCAGATATGGAGAATCTCCTTTATGCACTGGCCTCATCGTCTTGCCTCCAACTCAGCTTTTTTGGCATAATATTTTTGTTCGATAAAAGCATAGTAGGCTACATTGTCTCCATACCTTTTTGATAATATGTCCAAGTCCAATTTAAGGTCTTTTAGTTTTGCTTCATCAAATTGTTTAAGTCCATCGAGCGCCGAAAAGTATTCAAAGGCCGACTTATACATTTCCAGTTTGTGAGCACTATATTGTGGCATTTCAATACCCATAACCTCTTCAGATATATCTTCTATACTCGCACCCACATAGTCCTCTAAGTTTGTACCATCCAATGTTACAAGTTCACCTTCACCTAAAGACTGAATTATAAATGGCGAGTGAGTTGTTGCCACAAATTGCACTTTGGGAAATATTTTCTTCAAGTCACCGACAACTTGTCTCTGCCATTTAGGATGCAAATGCAAATCCAACTCATCAATTAAAACAACACCCGATGTTTCCAAAAGTAAGGTTTGTTTCAACTGAGGATTCAATTTTGCCATTCTAAAGAAGATATCTGCGACAAGTGAAATCATCCCTTTATATCCGTCACTAAGTTCAGAGAACTGGATAAGTTCACCATTGATATGTTCTAGCATCAGTTCCCCGTGCTTAACTTTAAAGTCCACTCTGCTTCCCTTACCTGCTGCACTTTCCACGATCTTCGTCAATGCATCCATCAACATTATATACATCTGTGTATTATGTGGATCTTCCAGATACTCATAGCGCAGCTCTTGGATGTAATTCAACATTTTAAAGTATTTGGTTTCCTTTAAAAGACTCCCTGAATAGCCATACACTCTAGAGGTGGAATCGATTCCCGTATTACTAACACGGTCTTTTGAAGCACGTAAACAGCTATAATAGGCAATGACAGGTAATATCACATCAATATCATTAGCAGTATTTACTTTTTTGGCAATCTTTTTTGTTACTTCTGACAAATCCTTTAAGCCACCAGTTTTTGTATGGCCTTTTTCGTCAAGTTCACGAGACCATTCTATCTCCAGGCCATTTATTTCTCCGAGGCACGCAACCTCTACAGGATATTGCTTGATGAGACCCTTTGCAGACACTACCGATTTAATACTTCTGACATCGTTTTTGTAAATATTTCTAAAATCCTTGGCACTACTCATAAATCCTCTAACCCAGCCACCTAAAGCAACACACATTCCCTCGAGAACGGATGTCTTTCCCTTTCCATTATCACCCACAAAGACTGTGAAATCCTTTGCTAATTCAAAGGTTCTATCATCAAATCCTCTAAAGTTTTTAAGGGTGATTTGTTTTATATAAAACTCATTGTTCGGCATTATATCCACAGCCTTTCTTGACTTCATTAGCAACATCTTAATTTACATAAGTCGATTCCCTCAGCATTGCAGTTAATATTTCCCAATTATATTCTATTCGTTTTTTCTACGTTATTCAAGACTAAGTTTTCTTACAGTTCACTCTATACAGTTCTAACTGTTTCAATTGTCATCATTAGTAAAAAAGTCCGTATTAAGCTTTTTTATTTCATAAATCATTTCTGCAGAAACACCCAGACCGAGAGATTTTTAGAGAAAGTCGATTTAGATATTAATCCTTACTCATTGATTCCAGTAACTTCTGAAGATATTCTAGTTGTTCAGGCAAAAGCTTTTTCGCAGTACCCAGTAGTCGTTGGATTTCTGGTCCCAAGACCTGTTCTTCTTCTGTGAAGAATTCCGCAAGGCTAATGCCGAGAGCATCACATATGCTTTCCAGGGAACCGAGTGAGGGTTTAGAATCATTGGCTTCAATTTTATAAATTGTAGTCGGGTCTAGTCCGACTTTTTTCGCTAAAGCATTGGCGGAAATTCCAGCTGTATTACGAAAGAACTTTATCCGTTGTCCGTAATTCATTTCATCACATCCTGAATTTAATTCATGTTCAATTATATCTAAATCGTACAAAAGAAAGTATCCTGATTTTTATTCATTTTATAGTATTTACATGTAGAATATAATTCTATAATCTTATAACCAGGGGTGGTCTTATTGGATACTACAAACAAGCAAATTAAAACGATAAGAATAGCGCTCAAAATGACTTAAAAACAACTTGCTGATTTGGTTCATATCGACGAAAGCATGATTAATAAAATCGAAAATGGTCATTCAACAGGCTCAATCCGAACCTTAACCAAACTCGCTGCCGCTCTCGGTGTTAGTATTGCCGAACTGATCGGAGAACAATCCCCTGAACAGCGGGAGGAAGACGATGTCCAGACAACACCTCAGTGATTTTGAGATTGGCTATGAATATGTCCGCAAGCGCTATTCGTTTTTGGCCAAATATAGCTCCCAACATTTATGGGAACTGGGAAACGCTTACCTACAGACAAGGGGTACTAACGCCGAGCTTTCCAGAGGCATGGGATTCTATTTCCTGGAGTTAGGAATTAAAATGCGCCTTGCTGAAATTACACCGGCCTATAAAAAAGAAGACTGCGTTTAGCAGTCCGCTTTGCTTTCTTCATTGCCACTTGTCACATTTTCTCCTTCATACCTCTCACTAAAAAATCAATGACCTTATTTTTATACGCTTCATGGGTATCCGGATCCTTGGCAGCGAACTCCCTCAGCTCCTAGGTCAGTTCCTGAAGGTTTTGTCCAAGCTCTCGTATAAAAAGGCGATTTTATTGGCGCATGCCTTGATATGGGCGGCAGTAAGGTTCTTACTCATCTTTGGACGGCCTCGTAAACTGTGCAAGTAACTTAGCCATATAATCATTATGACACTCCAAACAGAAATCACCGACATTTGCCACATGAATAGTAGCTTCCATTGATTTGCACTTTTTACATTTCATGAATACGACTCCTTTCAGACGCTTTTATCCTCTAAATCATTCATTACAAATACGTACGGGTCTTTCAAAATATTTTACAGACCCATCCGATAAAAGTAATCGTTCAAATAGGATGTATTTACTTGTCTTCTCCACTCTCTCACGGAACAATAAGTCATTAAACATTGAAATTCTCAGACTAGTAGCAGTGCCTAATACGCGTATTGATCTGGAGCCTCCCCCCGCTTGCCAACTATCTTAGGTATTAGTGGCAGCGGCTTATCTGCATTTATTTCCTCTACTTCCACTTTAAACTCCCATTCATCACCATAATCAAAGAGGTACAGGAAGGTTTTTCCTGAGTATAACCCTAGTTCCCCAATTGTGACTTCATCAGAGTAAGGCCCATCTTCATCAAGCGGTGACTCATAACGATCATAAGACCATTTCTTATTATCCATAAAAAAACTATACAAATGATCATCGGCAAACTCGAACGCCTCCTGTATTGCTAAATGCAATTGTTCAAGAGAATGCTTAGCTGCCATTTCAATTTTGCGCCATCTCCCCCGACTCAAAGAGACTTTAAACAAATAAACGCCTTCAATAAAACCCTTCTCTTCCCGAGAAAGGGTATGTGACAGTTCACCCAGTGGAACCAAAGAGACAAATGCCTGATAAAACGTTTCACCTAAACTATCTTGTCGTACCTTAGCCAATTCAGTAAACCCTTTCGGTATCTTGCCCATATACCGAATAGCGTTTTCTAACTCATCAAGGATATCTTGAGATGTCAAGCCGTTCTTCTTAATGTGCACTTGATTCCAATCAAGGTAGTCCCTTTTCTGAAACAAAATTGGAGCTATACCCACTCCAAATTCAGTAGGTGTTAAAGTTGTAGCCTCAATCTTTCGCCGAGAAAAATTCAGAGCCTCCTGATCCAGGGTACACTGCCAAAATCCGAAATAAGAGAAATACAGCAGAAAATATCCCCAATCCCATAATCGTCGATGCCAAGAAGAGGCTGAATCCGTAAGATTTAACGCCACTCCTACTTCAGACTGAGCCAGCTCTTGCCATACAGAGGAAATGATCCGTTCAGTTGGGATACGTTCATGAGTCGCCTTTTGAAGGGCGCCCCAGTCTGCATCGATCCATAATGTCTCTAGAAGGAAGAAATACTGCTCAGTCATTGTCAAGTCCAAGTAATCTTCATAGCGTTCGGAAACCTTCAGTGCAAATTTTCCGCCCTTCCCTTGTATCATTATTGCCAATCCACCTGCTAAAGCTAAGTGATAAAACATATGCAACAAGGGATAAGAGCCCTGATCAAGCCTAGGCGTAGCATCTACCACCTTAAAGCTCACAAGCTGATTTAACTCCCATAACCATTCCCTAGGTATGTACAGGTTTTTAGGGGATAATAAGATTTCCTCCGTACTTAATCTATCCATGAACGTAATAAAATCCTGCAATAAAGAAGTGGGATAAGTTGTCGTGACCTTAATCATATATTTTCCTCCCCTAAATGTTTTCTTTTCCAATAACCGTCAACAAAAAAACTATTTTTCGATCCAATATTGAGGAAAGCTGCCCACCCCCCCCCATTGGTTATTCTCCCAATAGCCATTGTAATCCTCTAGTCGAGCTTATAAGTTGGTGTCAGACACCACGCACTTGCTTAAGACCATCTAACTAATAGTTTAATAAGCGATACTTACCTCTACTTACCCTCTCTAAAACGCGGAAATGTTGAACAAGCTGACATCCCTTTGCATGCCTAAGCCATGAATATAGCAATGATTCTCCAATTTCTATTTTCAGATTTCTCTCCACTAGATACTTGGGCATCCCCTCACACATTGCGACCAATTTCTAATTAGTGCATAATTAACCTTCAGTTGCTCTTGGCCTCAAATCAATCCTATAATTGAGAAACTCTAACGCTACCCTTAAGCCGTGAAACAATTAACTCTTCATCATCCTGAAAGTGAGTTGTCAGGAACCTTAAGAGATCTTCTTGCCGCGGTTGGCCAAAAACTATTCTATATGCCACCAATGTTCGCTTTAAATCATTAATATAACTCGAGGAGAAAAGAGAAGGAAATCCTGGGTTTGTGGTGGCCAAGTGGGTAAAGGGCTGAGGAAATTGCCGAGTCAAGTTCCCCAAAAAGGAAGGGGTTGTCGCAGTAAGACAGCCCCTTCCTTTTTGCAAGCATTTATTTTAAGGCCTATCCACTCCAAGGTACTCCTTAATGGCTGCCTGGGTAATCTGTGAAAAGTTCACTCCTTGTTTTTCAGCAAGTTCCTTTAACCAAGCCGGTAACGTTATATTTGTCTTTACGGACCGATTATCCATCTCATTCTTCACGACTTCTGGAAACACGGTAATAGGAGCAATTATAGATCCTACAGGAGTGTCCTCAAAAGGCGGCTGCGTAGGAGTTGGAATTATGTCCCCGTCTTTCTCCATACCCCAAAGATGTAGCCCCAAAGCTTCTTTTGCCATAGCCTGAGCGTGCTGAAAATCATCGCCCATTGAAATACAGCCCGGTAGATCTGGAAAATACACACCAAATGCCCCAGGGGTAGACGGTTCAAAAATAGCAAAATAAGTTAATTTACGCAAGTTAATCACCTCTAAAAGATTATTTATTTAAGAGCAGAGTGCGGGCTTATTTTAACCCCGCCTGCTTCCATATGCTGTTAACTGTACCTATTGGAATATCGCCCTTGTGGTTCGGTAATGTTACCTTTCCTGATTTTGTTGGGTGTATCAACTGGATATGTGAGCCCTTAGTTTCTTTCTCTATCCAACCTTCCTGCTTCAGTATCTTTAGGACTTCCCGAACCGTCATTATGTTCTCCTCCTTTCAATTACATTATACGCATAATTTATGCGTATATCAATATGTATTAGGAGTATTTTTTATGCGTAATTGAGTAGGAGGCTACCCATTATTTGAGTAGCCAACCTCTCACACCACCACTCATTATAAATGCACATCTCTACCCTATGATTCGGTATCGTAAATTAGGTGTTTCTGAAACAGTGAAGTGTTACTTTTTTATTAAAAATGATCGTCATGCCTGATCACTACCCTTCTCTTCTGGTCCAGAATTTTTCAGCGAAATAACCGGGCTTTCTTCTTTAGAATAATCGTTTTCTCCTTGCTGCTGCGCTTCAACAAGAATATCAACAGCATTTGCAACTTTGGCCGCAAGTTGAAAATACATTTCCTTATAATCTGGCACGTGAAATACACCTCTCTGCATAATTAGTGTTATATAACTAATTATGACACATAATATTCCTTAGTGCTATATCACTAACAAAACTTATTCTTCTTCTGTATGCTTTAATTAGTGATAACTCACTAGGAGGTGTATTCATGGATACGAGACAAGCAGTAGTGAATAGAATTGTTGAACTTACTTATGTTAATCGGAGTTATCCCTTTGCATAATAATCCCGCTATTTCCGATTCTCTCTTGGTGAGAGACATTTGAACCACCGAATTCTTAGGATAACACTACAGCGTGAATTAAAATTAT
>DOPS01000024.1:0-4019 GCA_003512645.1 Desulfosporosinus sp. | reverse complement strand
TATCAGGAACTGCTACATCCTCCCTAGATATTAGCAAATTACAGACCCCTCTTGCGCATCCTTCTTATCTATACGACCAAAAAGGCAACCGAATTTCCGAGCTTTCATCCTCAAGGATTGAACCTGTTACTGGACAGCAAATCCCTCTAATCATGAAAAAGGCTATTATTGCGGTTGAAGACCGTCGTTATTAATTAAATCTTATCTAGAGCCCTAAAATCTACTTCAGTTATCCCTTTTGAGATTCCTCAGGACTACATCGAGCAGAATAAACTATCCAACAAATTTTATAAGTGGTTCCAAGATAATTTTAAGGAAAACGAGGATAAAGGCAAAGGTAAAAATAAAGGCAAAGACAAGGATTAAGATGAAGGTATTCAATAATGGAGGATATCGTTAAAAAACTTGCTGATGATGTCTAAACCGAATTTATTCTTTGCCCGCAGGAAAAAGGAATAATAGGTCCTATGTCGAAGATATTATGGTTGTATAATAGAATAAAGGTAGTTCAAGATGAGGAGTGTCGAGAATAAATGAGAAAACAACGTTTAGGGATTAATTTGTTAGGAATTTTACTTAGCCTAGCTATCTTAGTGACTGGGTGCTCAGCGCCCACAGCCTCTGACAGCCCAGCACCGAAAAGTGAAGCTAAACCAGTTAAAATTGGACTATTGCCGATTGAAGATAATTTACCGTTCTATGTTGCCGAAAAAGACGGACTCTACACTAAGGAAGGGGTTCAAGTAGAACTCATCAGTTTTGCAAGTGCTTTAGAGCGAGATGCTGCACTTCAAGCAGGTCAAATTGATGGAGAAGTTGCTGATATCCTTGCAGTTGCCTTAATGAAGAAAATAGGTACTGACGTGAAAATTGCTTCCATCGGACTAGGAGCGACTCCGCAAGAAGGACGATTTGCCATTCTGTCCTCTCCGAAGTCTAATATTAAAGATATGGCAGGGCTAAAAGGAGCGACTCTAGGAATATCCCAAAACTCGATTATTGACTATGTCAGTGATCAGATGCTCACTGATAAAGGAGTCCTGTTAAGCGATGTTAAGAAGATGTCGATTCCTAAAATGCCCGTGCGCTTAGATATGTTGCTTTCGGATCAGATTAATGCAGCTTGTCTACCTGATCCCTTAGCCTCACTCGCACAAGCAAAAGGGGCTCAGGTACTTGTAGATGATACATACAGGAATATTTCCCAGACCGTTTTCCTATTTCGTACGAAAAGTATCGCAGACAACCCCGAGGGGGTTAAAGCTGTCATTCGGGCCTATGGTTCAGCCGGACAAGCGCTAACTAATAATCCTGATCAATATCGTGCCCTTTTCTTAGAAAAAGCACAAATTCCACCTGATTTAAAGGAAAGTTATAAGACTCCGACGTTCTCTAAACTCCAGTTGCCAACCGAGGAAGAATCAAGAGTGTTATGAAATGGATGGTCGAAAAAAACCTCATTCCTCAAGCTTATGACTATCAAGAGTTAGTTGATCTCAATCTTCTACCAAAATCGTAGTTCAATCTTCGATATTTGAAAGTTGGCGTACGAAGACCATGGAGCTTCGCCCTCACATGTCAAACTTTACGTTTCGATCCACGAATCACGAACTTCGTACCTCGAGTTTGGCTTCCGATTTCTGACATCTAGTATGACATCTATAATAAGGAGAGTATAACCTGTGATTGAAGTTTCTCATTGTAATTTAGCCTACATTCAAGGATCATCACAGGTCATGGTCTATGACAATTTTGATTTGAAGATTGAACCAGGAGAAAGCCTAGTTCTAATAGGTCCATCAGGTTGTGGAAAAAGCACTCTCCTTTACCTTTTAGCGGGATTGTTGCGACCCACAGGCGGAGAGATCAAGATTTGGGGAGAGAAAGTAGTAGAGACTCGCCAAAAAAAAGCCTTTATTCTGCAAGAATATGGGCTGTTTCCTTGGCTAAATGTCATTCAAAACGTTAATCTGGGTTTGCGGGTTAGGCATCTGCCTAAACGAAAGTATCAGGGTATCGTAGATGAAATGATCCATAAAATGGGGTTGTGGGAAGTGCGGCATCATTTTCCCAGCCAGTTGAGCGGAGGGCAAAGACAGAGAGTGGCCTTGGCCAGAGCATTAACACTTCAACCAGATCTACTCTTGATGGATGAGCCTTTGTCAGCTCTTGATGCCTTGACCCGTGAACGGCTGCAAAGCCTTTTATTAGAGATTTGGCAGGAACAAAAATTAACGACAGTTTTAGTGACCCACAGTATTGAAGAGGCTGTTTTTCTGGGCAGTCGAATTTTAGTGCTTGTGGATGGTCGGTTGATTATGGGATATGAACGAAAGATTGACCGATTTTTAGCCCCTTTAGTTTATCTTACTTATCCAATTCCAAAAATTGTCTTCCTTCCCCTAATTCTCTTGTTTCTAGGCTTGGGAGACCAATCAAAGATTTTTCTGATTACCTTCATTGTTTTCTTTCAAATATTAGTCACAACTCGGGATGCAGTCCGCAAAGTTCAATCTGAAACGATTTCCTCGCTACGGTCCTTAGGTGGAAATCGTGCCCAAGTTTATCGGTACGTGCTTTTACCCGCAAGTTTGCCGGATGTTTTGACCGCTCTTCGCCTGAGCATGGGAACAGCTATTGCTGTCTTGTTCTTTGCCGAATCATTTGCCACGACTGAAGGGCTGGGATACTTCATTATGGATTCTTGGAGCCGAGCTGTTCCAGATGAGATGTTCGCAGGAATTATTATGATGGCTCTGTTAGGGGTCAGTTTGTTTGTTGTCGTAGATCTCTTGGAAAAGGTCCTTTGCCGTTGGCAGGATTTAAAAGGGAACTGAGCGAACTATCTCTAACTAACCAAGAAGGTCAATATGCATAGTATCCTATGGTTATAGAACAATAGTGTACTAAAGGAGTGAAAAACCGTGGCTGAATTCAAAGAAATAAGTAGTTCTCAAATGTTGAGTGATGTTCTCAACGAGTCGTGTCAGCGCAAAATTGTTATTTTCAAACACAGCACGACGTGTCCAGTGAGTGCTCGAGCCTGGAGTGAGGTTCAGAATTTTATCAGTGAAAGTACGAATGAGGTCCTTGTAACCATGATCAAGGTAATTGAATCTCGTCCGGTTTCCAATCAAGTGGCTGAAGAGTTAGGGATCAAGCATCAATCTCCTCAAGTGCTCCTCGTGAGTGATCGACAGGTTTTGTGGAATGCTTCTCATCAGTCAGTGACAGAAAGTAATATTATTAAGGCACTGGAAGGGGAGTCCCAGCCTTTCAATATAAGCCTATAATATAGCCTATGAGACCTATTTATACTTTTTCCTTAGACTCAAAACACGCCCTTAGTTAATGCTGAGGGCGTTAGTTTATGTTCTATTTAGACAAAGTAGCCTAATGAAGAGACTTAATCAGGCTAACTTTTACAAATACTAGAATAAATAAAGGTGATTGAATAGCAATCAGAGAATATATAGCTATTTTCTCGTACCTACTCTGGAGTTGGAACACAATGATTAAAGTGTTTTAGTGCTTAGAGGATATTAGTAAGGGGGTGCCAGCTACTCATGAAGTATAGAAAATTTGAGTTTAGACTTAATGACGGGGCTGCTCTTTTTGCTCGGGAGTGGCGACCTGAGCACGATGTTAAGGGAGTTGTTTGCCTTGTCCATGGAATGGGAGAACATAGTGGTCGGTATGCTCATTTGGCCTTGGCCTTAACCCAAGCAGGCTACGCACTAATGAGCTATGATCAACGTGGCCATGGAAAATCGTTGGGTCAGCGAGGCCATACATCGTCCTATGAAACCCTGTTGGATGATATTGAATGTTTCAAACAAGAGTGTTTAAATCATTTTCCAAAGATACCTTTTTTCCTATATGGACATAGCCTAGGTGGTAACCTAGTACTTAATTATTGTTTACGCCGCCAGCCTAAATTCCAGGGAGTTATTGTAACGAGTCCTTGGCTTCGCTTGACCATTGAACCATCTGCGCGTGTTAGACTTTTAGCCTCATTA
>DOPS01000246.1:0-8265 GCA_003512645.1 Desulfosporosinus sp. | reverse complement strand
TTGGAATATGGAGAGCCGTATGCGGTGACAAGTCGCTTGTACGGTTCGGGAAGGGGCGGGTTACCTTGCTAATCCGCCTATTTCATTCCAACCCATTCCCTGAGGTAAATGTTTTTCTGACCCTATTTCTAAGTTTGCCCCTCCCTTTTACAGGAGGGGCAATTATTATTCCACTAATATCAGTTATTGATTCCCATCATTGAGGCCCGTACGCTCTAGGGCAAAAGCGTGAAGTTAGGCGCAGCTTCATAGTCCTCGTCGTGAGCTCTTAGTCAAAAACACCTTCCTTCTTTAATTCCTCGAATGTGGCTTCATCTAAATTGAGCAAATCTTTCATGATCTGTTTGGTGTGTTCACCAAGCAGCGGAGCGGCTTGATCCACCACGGCAGGGGTCTTGGACATGTGAACCGGAGCATAGTTGTAAACATGGTAACCCATTTCAGAATGATCAAGGTAAACAAAATGTTTACGGTAATTGAGTTGAGGATCATTAAGAACGTCCCGGGCATCTTTAACCAAGCCAGCTCTCACTTTGGCCTTTGCCAATCGTCTCAACAGCTCATCACCGTCATAATTAACCGTCCAACGCCCAATCAGCTCGTTCAACTCAGCTTGGTTGGCTATCCGCCCAGCATTCGCTGTAAACGCGTCCT
Organism: Desulfosporosinus sp.; assembly: GCA_003512645.1. Taxonomy (GTDB): domain Bacteria; phylum Bacillota; class Desulfitobacteriia; order Desulfitobacteriales; family Desulfitobacteriaceae; genus Desulfosporosinus. The sequence continues at coordinate 7,611 of DOPS01000246.1, read as the reverse complement.
GTTCAGCCCATTCAGGCCTGCCCATCGCGGCTTTCAAGGCTTGCCATTCATCCTCACTTTGAACGGATAAGACAATCCAGCGGTTTTTACCTTGAAGCGGATAGATGCCGTGGGGTACAAAATCAAAATGCTGGTTGCCCTGGCGATTTTGCACCCGTCCGTTCATCATGTAGTCCATGATCGGAGTAGGCAGCACACATAGGGGAGCTTCTATTTGGGATAACTCAATGTACTGGCCTTCCCCTGTTTTCTTCCTATGCCGCAGAGCAGCAAGGATAGCAAAAGCAGTGTGCACTGGATTGGGGACATGATCGGGATAGTTGGTTCCCATTCCGAAGGGTTCTCTTTCCGGGAAACCAGTGAGATGAAGAATTCCAATTAAAGCGCTGACTTGAACACCAAAGCCCCGATAATTGGCATGGGGTCCGTCAGCTCCCATCAGGGGCATGCCGGCGAAGATAATATCCGGCTTGATCTTGCGTACCTCATCGTAGCCCAGTCCCCATTTTTCCATCGTATGGGCCGTAAAATTCTCACAGATTATATCACTTTTTTTAATTAATTCTTTAATAATTTCCATGGAACGGGGATGTTTTAAGTTCAAGGATATGCCTTTTTTATTGGGATTTCTGTTGCTGAAATAGCCGCTTCTTTCCACGCCCGCCTTGCCATCCTTAAAAGGAGGCAAGAGCCTCAAGTAATCCAAGCGTGTTCCCGATTCGATTTTGATAACCTCAGCCCCATACTCCGCTAGAACTTGTGTGGTGAGAGGGCCCGCTCCGACCCAGGTAAAGTCCAGAACCCTGATGCCGTTAAGAGGAAGCTTGTGCGACAAAGCATACACCCCCTTGTTTAAATTCTTGGATCTGTTGCGGATTATACCCTATCTCTTGGAGGATTTCCGCCGTATGTTGTCCCAATTTAGGGGGCTCTGTACCAAGCTTCCAAGGGGTTTGCGACAACCGATAAGGAGCCCCGGGCATGAACACCTGCCCGCCAAGACTCTCGCTGAAATAATCAACCATGAACTTCCTGTACTTAATATGGGGATCTTCACAAATATCCTTCGGGTTATTCACGGGATGAATCGTCACCCGCCTGTCCTGACCATTCTCAAAGAGATATAACTTATTATGCTTCATGGCAAATGGAACAACAATTTCATTAAAACGTTGCTTAGCCTCAGCTGTCCGCCGAAATTGCGGCGTTTTCCATTGATCTTGGGCTAAGCTCTCTGCCCCCTCCACTTTTTCTTCAATAAGCCAGTCGACGAAAGCGTTCCAAAGATTGACATTACCACCCATTCCTGCCACAAGGTAAACATAACCGTCCTGGCACGGATAAATTCCCATCCCAGCCTCAACATGCCCTATACCACGCCGGATGCTTCCTTCCAAGTCATAGAACTGGATGGCATTTTCGAGAGCGGTAGCAACACATTCCTGGAGAGATACATCCAGATACTGCCCGCTGCCGCTGTCGTCAGCTTCCAGCAGGGCTACCATGCTCCCCGTTGCCGCATACATTGCCCCCATCATAAAGGTCTGACTATCGGGAACACGGGCCGGTATATCGTCACCCTGAGCAGCTAAGTAGAGCAGCCCCCCCATGGCCAAGCTGGTAATATCCGACCAAGGATAATCCCGGTACGGACCATTTTGCCCATACCCTGTCACAGATGTATAGACAAGTTTGGGATTGATCGCACTCAGTTGCTCATAACCTAAGTTCAACTTATTCAAATAGCCTGGTGGAAAGCTTTCCAGGAGCAGATCCGCAGTTTTTACCAGGTTAAGGAAAATTTCTCTGCCCTGCTCCTTTTCAATATCGAGCACGATGCCCTTCTTATTTGTATTTTGATAGATGAATTGCAGACTCCCTTCCTGGTCAGGGATATCCTTATAAAAAGGACCAGCTCTTCTAATCGGACTACCTTCAATTGACTCAATCTGAATCACTTCCGCGCCGAGGTTGGCAAATAATTTTCCGGTATAACTGCCAATTTCGCCTGCAAATTCCAAAACGCGAATACCACTCAAAGCACCTTGACTTTTACTCATACTCCATCCCTTACCTTCGTCCAGTTTTACACTATCCAATATTGGCAAAAAGACTCTTCCCTCCGCAGACATACAGAGTTTGCCCATTAATATATCCGGCCTCATCACTCGCAAAAAACATCACGGTCCGGGCAATATCACGCGGGGATCCTATCCTTCCCATGGGTTGAGCTTTCAGTAGCCGTTCCTTGCCTTCCTCCGGCAAAGAGTTCCACATCGGAGTTTCGATCAGCCCCGGCGGGATGCAGTTTGCAGTGATCCCCCGTTTTCCCAGCTCCAGGGCCAAGGTTCGGGTCAAAGCCACCACTCCGGCTTTCGCCGCCGAGTAATTTGCCTGCCCAGGCCCTCCCAGCCAAGCCCGTGAGGATATGTTGACGATCCGCCCGTAGGCCTGTTCGCGCATATATTTAACCGCTTCCTGACAACACAAGAAGACAGCTTTGAGGTCAACATCCAGCACCTTGTCCCAATCCTCTTCCGTCATTTTCAAAAACGCCTTATCCCGAAAAATTCCAGCATTATTAACCAAAATATCAATCCTGCCAAAAGTATCCACAACCTGCTTGAACATCGCTGCCACTTCCGTTTTTTTGGTGATATCCGCAACCACTCCCATGGCTTCCCCGCCAGCTTCCTTGATTCCCTTGACCACCTCATCCACCATACTCTGATTAACGTCATTGATCACTATTTTTACCCCATGCTGGGCCATTATTTCGGCCGTACCCCTGCCCATCCCGCCGCCAGATCCGGTTATCAAGGCTACTCTTCCCTCAATCTGCATGATTTGCTTACCTCCCTGAATTTTTCCTATTCTTCCTCTATACCGACAAGGAACTTAGCACACTCTTACCGCCGCAGATAAAGATCGTCTGCCCCGTGATGTAGTCAGCTTCATCATCAGCGAAAAACAGCACGCCATACCCAATATCTTCCGGTTTGCCAACTGTCTTCGATGGCTGAGATTTCATAAGGTTTTCTTTAATGTTATCTGGTAAAGCATCGTACAGGGGCGTCTGGATCAAGCCCGGGGCTATACAGTTAACTGTGATTTGGTGCTTAGCTAATTCCAAGGCCAACGTCCTGCTTAAACTCACCATTCCCCCTTTCGATGAGGCATAATTGGCCTGCGTCGGCCAGCCCAGATAAGCCCTTGAAGAAATATTAACGATTCGTCCATATTTCCGTTCCTTCATGTTAGGAACTACTGCCTGACTCAACAGAAATGGTCCTTTTAAATTGACATTAAGCACAATGTCCCAATCTTCTTCCGTGATTTTCAGCAAGCCCTTGTCCCTAGCTATGCCAGCGTTGTTAACCAGAATATCCACCGGCCCAAACTTTTTCTCAATCTGCTGCACCAGGTCTTGTACCTGATCTTTCTTTGAAATATCAGCTGCCACTCCCAATGCTTCCCCACCGGCAGATTTGATCTTTTCCACCACTTTGTCCACTTTCGCCTGATCAACATCATTAACGACCACCTTAGCACCGTTCTGGGCCAGCATCATCACTGTTGTCTCACCCAGTCCGCTCCCTGATCCGGTTACCAGTGCCACCCTGTTTTGTACACCCATTTTACCCGGCTCCTTTCCCTTGGCTCTATACTCAAGACAATACCGAAAAGAACGACTTCCAGATACTCCGAAGCTAGTGTTCTCCTACTTTCACACCTCTTTGTTCAACATCTGCCTACCGTTCTCCCGGCCTAGTCCAAAACCACTTGCTTCTTCCTTACCTGCTTAAGATATGAATCGTGCACACAGCGTTATCCAAACCATAGATTCCACCGCCTGTGACATGGGTCATTGCCACTTTACAGTCCGGTACCTGCATAGCTCCGGCTTCATTGCGCAGCTGCCAAGTCGCTTCCACAATCTGCGCCGCCCCACTGCATCCCGTCGGATGCCCACACGACAATAAACCTCCCCGGGGACTGAACACCACTTTACCACCATAGTCATTGCCGCCGCTCCGGATAAATTCTACTGCTTCGCCATGTCCACAGAAGCCCATGGCTTCCGTATACAAATGCTCATTAATCGCAAAGGCGTCATGGCACTCAACCATATCGATATCCTCCGGACCAAGCCCGGCGATCTCATAGGCTTCTTTAGCGCCCCTGACCGTAATCTCCATCGAAGTCATGTCCCTGAACCCATTGCTGAAAATTCCCGAAGTGACTTCACTCACCAAGAAGCGCACTAGTGTACTGCCCAACTGCATGGCCTTCTCCTTCGTTGCCACAATCACAGCCGCCCCTCCGTCTACATTGGGGCAACTCATCAATAAGGTCAGCGGATCACTGATTGAACGCGCGTTAACAACCTGCTCCACCGTAAGGGGATCATGGAATTGCGAACGCGGGTTATTCATGGCATGACGCCTATTTTTCACCGCCACCAGCGCTAAATCCTCAGGTGTAGCTCCGAAATCGTGCATGTAGCGTTTTGCTCTCATGGCATAAATTCCCGGCATAGTTATCCCCTGAACCCCTTCCGGATCATTAGCATCGGGGGAAAAAGCCGTTCCAGCCGTTCTGGTCGCGGAAATATTCTGAACTCCCACCGCCATCGAAATATCCGTAAGTCCGTTGGCCACGTCTTTAACTGCCAAGTTTACCGCCAAAGCCCCACTGGAGCAGGCACTCTCCACGTTCATCATCGGTACTCCGCCCATCCCCAGCGTACAAGCCACCCGTTGTCCAAAACAGATGCTGCCTGACAGTCCTGACATCTCCCCGACATAGATGCTCTGTACCTGTTGGGGACTGATCCCGGCATCTCTCACCGCATTGAACACTGCCTGCCGCCCAAGATCAGCCCCAGGCAGCGGCGATTTCTTATAATAGTTGGTCATCCCTACGCCAATAATATATACATCCCTCATTTTTATTTACCTCCTTTGCTTGCTGCCACTGGTCTAAATATATAGCTTATCGTCTTTTTGCCGTTTTTATCTTCTCTGATTACACCAGCCTCCACCTGCAAAGCCATACCAATCTGAATATCCTTCATCTCTTCCGCTTGAACATCAATCTGTGCTCCTACTCTGATCCCATTAGGAAAATCCACGTACCCTATCGCCAAAGGCGCTTTGACTCCCGGCTGCGGAACATTCATGACCGTATACGAATACAACTTGCCCACCCGCTCCATAGGGGAGTCATCAAATGTTTCTGACCAGCACGCCGGGCAAATTGGCAGTTTTGGAAACCATAACTGACCACAGCTGCGGCACTTTGACTCGATCAAATACGGTTTACTCCCATCCTCCGGAATCTTAAAGAAATCAGGGTGAAAAACAACCTGTTCTTGTTCATTTAGCTTAGCAGTTTTCTCTGTCATACTAAACCCCTCCAAATCCAATATATTTTACAATCCACATAATTTAAATATCCCTTAACAAACACAGATTACGAATTTAACAATTCCAATTTTCCATTCTTCCTTCGATTTCCCACCTCCCTTCATAAACTGCACTACAAACCAGTGTTATTTCCCTTGATATTGTGGAGGTCTCTTTTCTGCAAAAGCCACGCGTCCTTCTATCCTGTCTTCCGTATCCCGTAATATCCCCCACAACAGGTATTCGTACATTGAAGCTTGTTTCACGGGAAGGTCGGACCCTATAACCACAGCTTGTTTAGCCGCCTTAATTGATAAAGGAGCATTATTGGCAATCTTTTCGGCGATCTCTTTCGCCTTATCCATCAAGTTTTCCGGGGGTACCACATCGCTCACTAACCCATACTGGCAAGCTTGAAGAGCATCCAGCCTGTCCCCGGTTAACAGCATTTTCATCGCCACAGCCTTAGGAAGAGTCCTCACTAAACGTTGAGTTCCACCTAAGCCGGGCAGGCTGCCAACTTTAACTTCCGACAAGCCAAAAGAGGCAGTGCTTACAGCGATACGCAGATCACACGCTAATGCCATTTCCAGGCCGCCTCCGATAGCAAAGCCGTTAACCGCACAAATAATAGGTTTCCACATATCCATCGGAGCCAATAAATGTTCCTCTTCAAAATAAGTGGAAGCAAAGCTTTCTTTAGGCGGCATACTTTTCTTCATATCCGAACCGGTGCAAAAAGCCCGCTCACCTGCACCCGTCAAAATGGAAACTCTGATCTCCGGATCAGCTTTAATCTCCCGCCATATCTGATGCAACTCGGCCCAAGATTCCGGATCCAGTGCATTCATGGCTTCTGGTCTGTTAAGCGTTACATATGCGATATTCTTATCTTTTCTCAATAAAACTCCCAAAATTAATTCCCCCTTCTCTGTTCTGAAAATGTTCCTGGAATAACTGTCCACACCTAATTAAAAGACCCCAAAGTTATCATAAGGTTTTTGGTCCTTTAACACTTCTCTGGCCAGCAGCCAGCGGTGAATCTCAGTAGGACCTTCGACAATACGAAAGATCCGAACTAAACGATAAATATATTCAATCGGCATTTCTTTGGTCAGTCCCATGCCACCGTGGACTTGGATAGCCCTGTCCGCGACCTTGCTCAGCATTTCTGTGGCATAGATTTTTAGCATAGACGTCTCTTTACGCAGATCACCAAGACCCTCATCCATTTTCCAGGCTGCGTTATACAACATGAGACGGCAGGCATGAAGTTCAGTCGTTGAATCAGCGATCCACCATTGGACAGCCTGCCTATCAGCTAGGAGCTTGCCAAACGTTTTGCGCAGATTCGCCTGTTCAATCATCAACCCTATCAGTCGATCAGCATAACCACAGCACCAAGCAGCGATCTCCAGCCGCCGTACCCCGAACCTGTTCGAAAGAGGAATAAATGCCTGTCCGACCTCACCCAAAACCTGAGAGGGATCTAATTCACAATCTTCAAAAACCATCTCATAAGCAAGCATCTCGCCGATTGTGTTGACATTACGTGTAATTTGCATACCAGGGTGTCCCTTGTCTACCAAAAATGCCGTGAAGCCACCTTTTTTACCTTTTTCTTTGTCATTTACTGCCAAAACAATAAAAAAGTCCGCTTTTGGACCAAAGCTAATAAAACTTTTGGATCCGTTTAAAACCCACTTGCCATTTTTCAAATCAGCCCGCATCTGAATGCCAGCTGCATCAGATCCGGCACCAGGTTCCGTCATGGCCAGCGCCGAACGCTTTTCTCCTTTTGCGTACGGAAATAGGTACTTCTCATGTTGCTCTTCCGTACAACAAGCAATCATAAAATCCAAGTTCGGGGAATCAGGCGGTAGAAAAAACGGTACGATAGATCTTCTTAATTCTTCCGATACTACTATTTTGGCCAAGGCTCCCAAGCCCTGCCCTCCGAACTCTTCGGGCACATCAAGTCCCCAAAGACCCAGTTCCTTGGTCTTTTCCATTAATTTTAGCTCTTCCTCGGGTGGTAGAACCGATAGATCAGTGAAACCACGACTGGCCTCACGTTCAATCACCATATTCTCTAAAGGAAACAACTCTTTTTCTGTGAATTTTCTGACCATCTTTTTTAATTGCATGTATTCTTCTGGCAAGGTAAAATCCATAATTACACTCTCCCTTTGTGCGCACGTTG
>DOPS01000022.1:0-4029 GCA_003512645.1 Desulfosporosinus sp. | reverse complement strand
GGATAATTCCCTATTCATTATCCGAAAGAAAGACAGTATGTGCCCCATATCTATACGGATGAAGAAAAGGATAACAGTCGTCTGGTCCCCATGGCCGATTCACTCATTAAAAGATGTCGTGAATTCTCTACCAACGTACATCAGCATTCAAATCTAGATGATTATTTCTTTCCTGCACTTGGTGGAAAACCGATGACCCTTGGAAATATATACAAAAACTTCCGAAAGTTCCTTTAGCGGGCAGGCATTTCCCATGGTGGCAGAGGCTATGGCCCTCGAATATATGATTTTCGCCACGTCTATGCAGTTCATTGTCTTAAAAAATGGTCTGAACAGGGAAAAGACCTAATGGTATACCTTCCTATACTGAGGACATATCTGGGGCATGACTCCTTTGAAGAAATTAATGAGTGCATAACTCCATCTTTCAACCTTGCTCCAAAAGCATTCTCCGCAATTTATTATTCAGCCTATCTATGTTTATCCCTTTGGCAGCTCGGTGTTGCCTGGAGATCCTAAATTCCAGTTCCTGCTCGATCAAAAGTTCAATATTCTCTGTTCGGTGGGACCAACTCCCTATATGAAAGATACTACCGATTATTGTCCAGCAGATCAGTTCCTAATCGACTGTCAGAAAGCCTTTGACATGGTTGTTAGACTGGTAAGCAGCTAGGTCAGCAAAGGAATAATCAAAGTCATTGCTTTTCGTAGGCATGCCTGATCCGTCCTTTCCTATCCTATTAAAATCTTTCCTGAGCTTAGATTCACGTTCAAAAGATCCTTTCTTATCTTTGAGAAGAAGGGATTTTTTTTCATGGCAAAAATCTGTCCGTTTTCACCTGTAGTAAACGCTTTATGATAAACACTTCGGTGTTGTTAGAGGAGAAGAAGTTTTTGTAATCAATTTTGCTGATGCACTACTGGTTAAGGTGAAATCTAACAGAGATATGAATAAAGCTAAGGACGATAATAATCTCACATAATAAGGAGATTATCATTAGCCATAGTATGGGGACATGAACAAATTAAAGCCAGAAAAAAGTTCTGGCTTCAATTTGTTGAATTGGAAGGAATGTACAGGCGAGATGTGGAATTTCAAATACAAGACGCTGGTTGTCGGGCTTCTGCTTAAATATAAATCGAGTCTGTTAGTTATTAGACATAAAAGGGATTCGTCTTTGTTCAATTCAATCATTAAGGTGAATCTACGATAGTGGTTCTTGGGAGGGATAAGAGATGAAAAGGGCTTATCAAATTACAGTGAAAGGACTGGGTGTTCATGGTGATTCAGGCTAGCTGCTGTAATACGTCAGAAGGAGATAGTGTTATGAGTCTGAAAATAATTGCCTGTGAGGTTATAAAGGAAGAACTACTTGGAGTTGCCTCAGGTCGGGATATTGAATTTGAGTTTCTTTCCCAAGGAAAGCATAATTATCCGGATAAATTAGGTCAGGAATTGCAGGACATTTTGGATGGGCAACTCGCCATAGTCAGAAAGGAGCTTATGGTAAGGGTGATCATTCCTTTAGAGCATAATCCGCTGCGGCATCGGCATGCAGAAGAGCAGTGTCATATACAGGCAAAACACTGTCTTCCTGCTTGAGTTTACTGGCAGGGTTTAGTAGAAAAATATAGAATAAGGCTATTAGCTGAGACTCATCAATTATAGGGAGGACGTATGTGGGGACTCATATCAACCGCTTTTTTAGGAATCTATTGTCTCATGAGCTTCTACATTGGACGTAGAGGCTGGAAGATCGTTGGTAAGTCCATGACAAATAGCCGGAAAATTTACTGGATATTTTTAGGGCTGCTGATCCTCACCTTTTCCATAGCAGAAGTGGCCCAGGATTGGCTGCCACAATCACCAGCACTATGGTTAACCATAGCTGGCTGGTACACAATGATAGCTGTGGTATACTTATGTCTTTTGCTGATTATAATTGACTCTCTTAGATTGCTTGATAGCCGTATTCAGATTGTCCCAAAGGTCATCAGGGATCACGATCAGACTCCAAAAGTTGTTGCTTCCTTAATCCTAATGCTGGTTACAATAATCCTTATCTATGGTTCTTGGAATGCTCGTCACCCTGTTATAACCCGCTATGAGCTGTCAGTAGATAAAGAGGCGGGTTCACTGGATCAACTCAGGATTGCAATGGTCTCAGATATTCACTATGGTGCAATCATCGATGCGCCTCGTCTCACTAGAATGCTTGAAGTCATTAATGAGCTTCAGCCGGATGTGATCGTAATGTCGGGGGATATTGTTGATGGGACAGTTAAACAGGAAGAGGCTCAAAAGCTAATTAAGCTTATAAAACAAATGCAGGCCAAGTACAGCATATTCGCCGTTCCAGGTAATCATGATCGTTGGATACGCAGTGATGCGGATTTAGTGCATAGTTTTCAGGAGGCGGGGGCAGAGGTTCTAAGAGATAGCCACATAAAAGTAGCAGATAGTTTTTATATCGTAGGCCGGGATGATCCTGGACATCGTCGCGACCAAGGGCGTAAGGATTTAGAGGAATTAATGCAGGGGATAGACCCCTCACTGACAGTGATTTTGTTAGATCATCAACCCATTGACATAGAAGCAGCTGAAAATAACCGAGTCGATCTTCAATTATCCGGGCATACCCACATGGGGCAAATATTCCCCAGTCATTTGATCACCAGCCGACTCTATGCTATAGACTGGGGTTTGCTTACCAAAGGCAGCTATCATTTAATTGTCTCCTCCGGTTATGGAACTTGGGGGCCACCGTTAAGAATTGGCACAAACCCTGAAATCGTTGAAGTTACGCTCAAGTTTAAAAAGTAAAGACGATACTATTTCTGATACTAAAGGGCGCTAATCAGACGTATAGACTGATTGACGCCCTTGGGCATATTCAGGCTCTGAAGCAGAATTTACAAGAATATCAAGAGTTGAATTACGTGCCAATTATTGTCTTTTCGATTGATGCCGATTTAAAGGTTAAGACAAATACCAAGGTTATATATTCAGTAAAATTGCTTAAAACAATTAAAGAGTTTACAGCGGAAACCATTACTAATCAGCAAAAAGAAGAGATATATTCGAAATTGCTAGCTCTAAATGTGATCATGTCTTTACACCATTGATCAAGAGGAATTGAATATTGACCTATTCTCTGACCATCCTTTACCATGTGGTTGGTTTGGTTGCCCCAACAACATGGAATCGATGAAGATAGAAGAACCCATTAGAAGTGTGTCGCAATCTAATTTTTTTAACATGGAATACAATTTCTTAAGCTAGGGATTTGGCAACAGTATTCTGTAATGGCTGGTATTAGTCAAGTATGGGTAACTAAATTATTATTTGCGTGCATGATGACAAGGATAAATACTCCTGAATGGCGAATGCTTTTATCTATAAACATGATTGAAAGACTTCTGGATTCACTTAGTAAGGCATGTAAATATTCTTCGAATTGTTGAATTGGGAGGAGTATGATCAATGAATTATTCCAGTGAATTGCCATGGATGAAAATACATGACTTCTTGCTCAATATCGAGAGTATACGGGAGCCAAAAGAATTTTGGGTGCAGGTGTTAAATCAAATATATCCGCTGATACCCTATGATCAGGCTCGTATCTATTTCGTAAACGATAATGGGAAAATATATGATGAGGTTTTAATTGGGGTAGAACAGAGGTGGAGTGATGTCTATCTTGAATATTATTCCAAAATAGAAAACGACCGTTATGCGATTCCTAAGCTCAAGGGTAGCGTGCATGATTGGACAAATTATGAATGTGATGAATTCATTACTGACTATATCAAGCCTCAAGGGCTTAATTATAGCTTAGGTTTCGGTTTACATAATGCCAACACTTTTACGAAAAGTGTTTATTCCTTAGATCGAACTAGTCGTAGTGGATATACCCATGAAGAGATAGGTATAATGAGCATAATTCAACCTCATTTGGATAATCTGCAGAATTTATTTGTTCTTGCCTTAACCAATAGTTATTATCACTACAGCGTGAATTATCTTTA
>DOPS01000197.1:0-3716 GCA_003512645.1 Desulfosporosinus sp. | reverse complement strand
CTAAGGATGGCATAGTAGGGAATGCGTTTCATTTCATTAATCCATTCGGTAACGCCGATTTCTGGCTTCGTCATGAGAAAGAGAAGATAAGAACGGAGCATAGAAGCCGGATCACGAGGCTGCGGACCTTTGAGATCATAGCCATCCTGAAGCAGGGTCGTGATGTAAGATAAATCAGTCATCCAGAGTTTCACGACCAGATGCCAGTCATCGTTGACGATGACGAAGACGCCACCGGAATAATACTGGCTGAGACGATGGAGAACGGAATTCTGATACGTTGCATGCGGAATAAGAACAGGTTTCATAAAAAACACCCCAAATCGTTTAGTAAAGGAAAAAAATCCTTCCCGTCGCGATTATGGGGGCGTTTTGAAGAAGTCAAGTGTTTTTTAGTCTTTTAGGCATATTGCGAAAATTTTTATTGCTTACGAATTTCCAGTTATTCTGGATGAAAAATAAAAATCCTCCCACTAAAAGTAGGAGGAATGCTACAAGGTTGGTTCAAGGAAACCCTTGTCCCAACTGGCTCGGCGAATGCCGAGAGTCTATAACCTAATGAGGAGGAGATTCGTACCGCTCTTTCGGGTAACTTGTGCAGATGTACAGGGTATGTGAGAATCGTCAAAGCGGTTCAGACTGCCATAGAAGAAGCAAGTGTATTGATCGTTGTCCGGTCGGAGCTAACAACAGTTCCACGTGAGGCGGGTATTCCTCAGGATTTTTACTAAAAAACAATTTAATATTATTTTAGAAGTATAAAAACAAACCTCACGTCGCATGCAGGGGGGGTGGGGTAAAAAAATCCAACTTAATGAGCAAGATTATTAATTGTTTTTAAATCACAATATTTTATAATTATATTATTCGGAAATTTTAAAATTTTTAATTAAAAAGGAGTATAAAAAATAGTCAAGTTTCTATTGTTATTTAGCAAAAGAGTTTAGAATGGATAAAATGATATGAGTGAGGATAGTGGTGTAATGCCCACAAAACAAGGAGCAGGTTATGGGTCGGACTGGATTGTGGAGTGCTTGAGCCAATTAGAAATTTCCTATGTGGCCTTTAACCCAGGAGCGACATTTCGGGGAATTCGTGATTCACTGGTCGACCGCGAGGACTCTGGAACCCCAGAAATAATTGAGTGTTTGCATGAGGAAATATCCGTAGCGATTGCCCATGGTTATACTAAGACCAGCGGGCGGCCGATGGGGGTACTTATGCACAATATAGTCGGTTTAATGCATGGTAGCATGGCTATCTTTAATGCCTGGTGCGACCGGGTTCCGATGTTGCTGATGGGGGGTACCGGGCCGATGGATACCTCAAAGCGGCGTCCAAGCATAGATTGGAACCATACAGCTTGGCTGGGGTGAGCGAATCTCTCTTTCGGGGGCATAAGGTAAGCATCACGGAACCACAGGGGCCGGTTTATATATGTTTTGATACAACGATTCAAGAGCAGGAAATGCTCGAACGGCCTAACAACACACCAATCGGGGGAGCAGCTCTTGCTTATCGGAACAAGGATACAATAATTCTGAATTTGCAGTCTGATGGAGATTTTCTGTTTACTCCATCTAACGATAAGTCGCCTCGAATTTGAAATTTATATACGGGAGAGGAGCATAAAAAAATGCTGGTTTTAAGCAATGAGCAGATCACTCAGATGTTGTATATGGAAGAATGTATTGACGTTTTAGAAGAGACTTACTGTGACCTGTGGGCTGATAAGGCACTGATTTCTCCTCGTTTAGACAACATGCTTCCCTGTGCTCGAGGCACGGCACTTCCAGGTGAATGGTTTACAGAATCCGTTCATCCATAATCACTTGGTAGAGGAGGGATTGTTTGCATACACCTGTGGATAGCCAAACCCCAATTACAAAGAAGCAAGGCTATTATACCTTGATTTTAGTTGCAATATCCCATTCAGTAAGCCATATGTACGCTGCTTTGATGACTATTCTCTACCCATCGATTATGGCGGAATTCGGATTTGGCTACACTCAGCTTGGATTTATGGTTGGATTGGGAAACACCCTGCAGAGCTTAATGCAAGGGGTTTATGTCTTTATAATGCGCCGTATATATCGGAAGGTGCTATTAGCCTCCGGAAACTTTCTTTTAGCGTTATGTGTTGGACTTATGACGCTAACAAGTGGTTTAGTGCCCTTCTTTATTGTCCAGGTTTTAGCCAGGGTTAGTACCAGTTCTCAAGATCCTGTAGGTAACTCATTTGTTGCCGAGGACTTTGGTAAAAAGTTAAGAGGTACGGCATTTGCTGTAAACTTTGCGGGGGGGAATGTAGGAACCTTGATTGTCCCAGTTTTGGGTACGATCGGATTAGCGACCTTTGGATGGCGGACAACCCTGCTGATTTTTGCCTTGCTGGCTTTCATAGCTGGTCTTTTAATCCTGACTATACAGGAAAAGCCATTGACAGAAGAAAAAAAGGCAACGGCCAGGGGAAAAATCATTTGGTCTGCCGGTAAAGACTGGATTGAACCACTAAAGGACAAAAATATTCGCCATGTAATTCTTGGGGCTACCGTAGCGGCCGGAGGTCGAGGAATTGGGGTTGTTATGATTTATATCCCCTTATACTTCCAACAGGAATTACATCTTAAGAGTGTTGATTATGCGACCTTATTTACGATCATGATGGTTGCAAGTGTCGTTGGCCCCTTAATTGTTGGTCGAATTTCTGATAGTGTAGGCCGGAAATGGACCGCAATGGCAACCTATACCCTAACGGCTCTTGCTACCGCTAGTCTTTTTTTTGCTGGGAAGAATATGGCTTACCTCATGGTCGCCGTAGCCTTTCTTGGTATAGTTGCCTTTGCTCAAAGTTCACAGATTCAGGCTTTAATAGCAGATGTTAGTTCGCGAGAAAAAAGGGACATGGCTTATAGCGTGTTTTTTACGATTACTTATCTCGCTGGAGGGATTTGGTCTGTAATTTTGGGTTTTACGGTTGATCGATTAGGTTTTACTGGGGCTCTTGTGTTGATGTCATTGTCATGTATTGCCGGAGCTTTTTCTCTTATTCAAGTCCGTGTTAAGATTTAACTTTTTAACTTTAATAAGTTGAATAATAATTAAAATTTTAAAGGGAGTGATATTTTGACTGAAGATGGCGAAAAAGGTCACACTCATGAGGAAGAAGTAAAGTGGGAGCGGTGGCAAAAGGAACGCACTTTTGTGCGTGGTCTGAAAGGTGTCTACGGAGAAGTTTATAAGCAATTGTTGGCCCAACCGCGGGTTTATAAAACAAAGAACTGGCAATGGAAAGGCGGACCCAGTCTATTCGGAAAGAAAGTGATTAACCCACAGAGCGTAGAAGTAACTCAAATGATCGAAGCACATTTGGATGAATATGCTCCAGGCAGTTTTGGTCAGAAACATGGACACATGAACAGTGCAGTGTTTTATATTCTAGAGGGCAAAGGATACGATGTTCATAACGCTATTCGTTATGATTGGGAAGAAGGCGACGTTTGTATCGTGGAAAATTCCTGTGTTCACCGTCATTACAACGCGGATCCCGAGAAAAAGGCTCGTGTTTTGGTCTTTAAGGCCAAACCATTGTTCTTGTTTGCCCATATGGTCTATCAAAAAGTTGTAGAATATCCATCCCAAGTACCCATGCCTGGCTATGAGGATTTTCATCCTGATAATTCTAAGTATTAGTATATAGCCTCTCGGAATTCAAG
>DOPS01000384.1:0-2514 GCA_003512645.1 Desulfosporosinus sp. | reverse complement strand
AAGTCAGCTTGTTTCATTAATTCTCCGGTTGATTCTTTAGTCACCGGAAAGGGCAGGGTCTGTACTAGATCAAGAGGTGCACCTATTTTCTTTAGTTCTACATGAATATACTCTACCAGTTTTTCTGAAGTAGTGTACCCTTTAGGGGACGGGGCAATGATGGTAGCATTGCGTCCTTTCAAAGCCATCATCGTAATATTGGCGGGGGTTGCACCTGGATTTGTGGATGGGACCACTGCCGCAACAATGCCCACAGGTTTAGCAATTTCCGTAATCCCTTTAGCCGTATCAATATTTATAACTCCTACTGACTTAGCCACCTGATCCAACAAATCACGCAAGGTACCAAAGGTTTTGCGCTTATTTTTAGTGACCTTGTCTTCAAATTTACCTAATCCTGTATCTCGAACAGAAATCTGAGCGAGTTCTTCAGCATGTTCCTGTTGGTAAATAGCCCAAGCTACTGCTTGAACCAACGTATTCGCTTGTTCCTGTGTATAATCCTTGATTTCTTCCATAGCCGCGCGCCCTCTAGTTATGAGCTCTTCAATAATTAGCTTTGTATCAACGATTGCTTCAGCATCCATTTAATATTCCTTCCTTCCTTCTTTTCATTATTCTCTGAGTTAGATTTATAATTGCTAGCCATAAAATTATTTAATAGTTAATTTTGAAAATTCAGTCTATTTTTATTTAAATTTTTTACCCTGCTAATTTTATGATTGTCCTTTTAGAGGGCGTGAAATCACACGAACTTACACGCCCTATCTAAACTAATTACCAGTTCCTTACATCTAAGTGCTGGTACTTAGGAAGAAAACGGGTAGGCATTTGCAAGGCATCTTTTCTAAACGGAGGAGCAAGTTGGGTTCCATCACAAACGATTTCTAGTAGGAATGGCTTACGTAAGCTTATTGCTCGTGTTAAGGCGGGGCCAACCTCTTCTGGTTTCTCTACACGGATTCCTTCAGCACCCATAGCAATGGCAACCGGCACAAAACTTACAGGATTAGGGATATCTGCACCGACGAAACGATTATTGTAGAAGTCGACTTGATTTTTCTTTTCAGCACACCAAGCTCCATTTCTGAAAACAATGGCTACAACGGGTAGGTTATGCTCCACTGCAGTACTTACCTCGTGCAAGCTCATCCCCCATGCTCCATCCCCAACAATTGAGATACAGGGTACGTCCGGACTAGCCATTTGGGCTCCTAGTGCTGCTGGATAAGCAAATCCTGTGTTCCCAAAGGTAAGAGCTGCAATATGCTTACCCTCCCCTTTAAACTCAAGATAACTGTTCGACGTCGAAGCAACGTTTCCAATATCCGTCGCTACGATGGCATTGTCCGGCAAGGCTTTTTGAATTTCTAACAATGCACGACGGGGATTAATCGGTACTCCATCAACCATGGCTAAGGTGATCAATTCTTCTCTCCAAGCCTTTACGCGTGCTTCGATTGTCCCCATACGAGCTTGATCTACTTTAGGAGCAGGTAGTTTATCTTCTAAGCGCTTAAGGATCTCCAGAGAAGCTTCCTTAGCGTCACCGATAATACCCACTTCCACAGGATGTGTACGAGCTAGATTTCTTGGATTTATATCGACTTGAATAATCTTGGCACTTTCCGGGAAGTAATTGATATCGTATTGCGGCAAGGTCCCAAATACGGATAACCTAGTTCCGAGAGCCAAGATCACATCAGCCTCGGCCAGTGAGTGCATGGCTGCTTTAGATCCCATATAACCGATTGGTCCAACCCAGAGAGGATGATCACATGGGAAGGCGTCATTATGCATATAAGTACAAGCAACCGGAGCCGTTAGAAGTTCAGAAATTCTTGCCACAATATCAGTGCTCTTGGTATCTACGACTCCACGTCCGGAAACAATGACAGGAGTCTTAGCGGAAAGGAGGATTTCAGCAGCCCTATCAAGAGCCTCGATAGAACCACAACCACGGTTATCGACTCGATATTGATGAGGTTCTAAAATCTGTTCTTCAACTTCTCCGTAAAAGTAATCTCGGGGGATGTCATAAAGTACAGGTCCACGTTCTGCATAGGCAATGCGGAATGCCGTTCTTAAACAATCTGCAGCACGTTTGGGATGCGGAACTCTGATTGTAGCCTTTGTGATAGCCTTGAAAATTTGTACAGTATCAGCTTCTTGGAAGCCATCCCAACCGATAGTAGGTGTACCAGCAGATGGACAAAGAATAACCATTGGGGTATGTGCCGAATTCGCAGCAGCAACAGAGGTAACCATGTTCGTAATTCCTGGACCATTTTGTCCGATGATTACACCACATTTCCCTGTAACGCGACAGAAGGCATCTTCCATATGGCCCGCAGATTGTTCATGACGCACCGGGATAAATTTAATTCCAGCCGTCGGGAATAAGTCAAGTAGATCCATAAATGCTGAACCTAGAATACCAGTTACATGGTCTACACCCTCTGCTAATAGTGTCTCACAAATAGCTTCACTTGGTGTCATTTTGACTTTTGCCAT
>DOPS01000311.1:5065-5206 GCA_003512645.1 Desulfosporosinus sp. | reverse complement strand
GGCTTATCGGGGCATGATATTCCACTATCGTCTAGGATAATTGCTATTGCTGATGCGTATGATGTCATGGTCCATAATAGATCCTATAAAAAGGCAATGAGTGAGAAAGATGCACTTAATGAACTAATCCGATGCGCAGGG
>DOPS01000311.1:0-5023 GCA_003512645.1 Desulfosporosinus sp. | reverse complement strand
TTTTTTATTAAGGGATTAATCATTGGATTTTCAATTGCTGCGCCAGTGGGGCCCATCGGTATTCTGTGTATAAGACGTACATTGGCAGAGGGTATGGTGTCCGGATTTTTATCAGGATTAGGCGCCGCTACAGCAGATGCTACTTACGGTATAATAGCAGGCTTCAGTTTGACCATAATTTCGAACTTTCTCATAGGGCAACAAGTTTTGCTAAGGTTAATTGGCGGGATATTTTTATGTTATTTAGGAATTAGGACTTTCATTAAGAGACCAGCTGAAAAGCCAGCTTTGGTTGATGATAAAGGGTTGTTTGGTAATTACTTTTCCACGTTTTTACTTACGCTTACTAACCCTATGACCATAATTTCATTTGCAGCAGTTTTTGCGGGCTTAGGTCTTGGAGCAAATAGTTCAAGTTATGTGTCTTCACTCATTTTAGTAATAGGGGTATTCCTAGGATCGGGTTCATGGTGGCTAATCCTATGTTTAATGGTGAATTTATTTCGAAAAAGATTTAGTATCACTGGATTACAATGGGTTAATCGGGCATCAGGATTAGTAATCATGATTTTTGGTCTAATTGCTTTAGCGAGTGTGGCTGATTTCTTTTAATGAAGGAGGAAAGAACATGAAATATGAGTGGAAAAAACAAGCCAAGGAACTGTATTTGCCAAAAAATAAACCTGAACTTGTGACGGTACCAAATTTTAAATTCTTTATGATTGATGGAAAGGGTAATCCTAATTCTGAAGAATTTTCTGAGGCTATTGGTGTATTGTATTCTTTATCTTACGCTATCAAAATGTTGCCTAAAAAAGATATTATTCCTGAGGGGTATTTTGATTACACGGTATTTCCACTTGAAGGTATTTGGGATTTAGCAGAAGAAGCAAGAATGATGGAAATATTGGATAAAAATTGGTTGATATACACAATCATGATAAGACAACCTGATTTTGTAACAGATAAGTTGGCTCTAGAAGTCATAAATAGTGTAAAATTAAAAAAACCTCACCCATTGCTTGATCAGGTGAGATTTAATCGTTTAGAAGAAGGACTTTGTGTTCAAATGCTACATTTAGGCCCTTATGATGATGAGCCAGAGAGTTTTTCAATCATGGAGGATTATTGTGCACAGAACAATTTGAAACGGATAACAAAGATTCACCGAGAGATTTATCTTTCAGATGCCCGTAATACTCAGCCAGATAAGCTTAAAACCGTACTGCGTTTTAAAGTAGAGTATCAAAATTAGATAATTTAATTGGTTTACAAATCCATGGGATGTCATGAATTATTAAGAATGCTGCAGATTACCAAGATTTAGGTGATTTATAAAAATAGCAGTTTTTAGGGGGTAGAACATGAAACTTAAAGGATTTATCTTTGATCTGGACGGTACGTTAATTAATTCATTGCCTGTAGTTTATGCTAGTTTTTGCAGTACCTTAGTAAAATTTATTGGGCGTGAATATTCTTCCAAAGAGTTAGCTTCCCTATTTGGACCTTCAGAAGAAGGAATCTTTAAGAAACTGTTTCCTGATTCATGGGAAGAAAGTTTGCAGTTTTATCTTGACGAGTATGATCGAATTCATGCTAGTTATGCTGAGCCATTTCCAGGTGTCCATGAGGCCCTGTCTTTATTGCAAGAACGTGAAATAAGGTTGGCTATTGTGTCAGGAAAAGGCCCTGGAAGTATGGAGATATCCTTAAAACACTCGGGGTTAAAGCCTTTTTTCGAGGTAATTCTAACGGGCTCAGAGCATGGAGCAAGTAAACCTGAACATATTCAACAAGTCTTGAAACTTTGGAATTACCCACCGGAGAACGTGGTTTATGTAGGTGACATTGCCTATGACGTGAAAGCCGCTAAAGAAGTCGGTGTTTTACCGATTAGTGCGATATGGGCTAAAACAGCGCAGGTTCAAAAAGTATTAGATATGAATCCAGCCTTTGCCTTTGATAATGTAGAATCCTTTATTGAATGGATTAAGCAATTGGGGTAGAAATGGGATGTTCATAGGCTCAGCTTTTAAGCAACTTTAGGATTAGTTATCGTTCTTAATTCTTTAAATTGAATGATTTCCTTAATAGTTACATTGCCGAATAAAGCTATCAGTATTTTCAGATCTGAAATTCTTCCCGATATAGCCATTATCTTCCTCCTGCCAAAAAGATATTCCCTTCCCCTTGCAAATTTCAACAAATTTCATTATTTTATACGCGAGGATATCAACTATTAAGAGGGTCAAAAGGTTTGTAAATTATTCCAATTATGTCGAAGTATACGACAAAAAATTCCTTGATGAAATACAAGAAGATTTTTCAGTTGCATTTCTTAACGAGGTATGGCAAGGTAAGCTACGATACGCAATAATTACCTTTGATGTATGTTAAATGGGGTGACTCTTCATGAAAAGATTAGTTAAGTCCAGTATAGTTATAGCTATACTCGGATTAGCCGTGCTAGTTTTGATTTTGACTAAGACAGAATTTAAGAAGTCATACTTTGCTGAGTTTAAGCCTTTTGTTAAGTCGGTTCAGGTTGAAAGGATTTCTTGCCCAGTTGACAAAGATGGCGATGGCCTTGATGATCTAAAAGATATTGTGGCTGGAGCCAAAGAAGAAGTGCTCAGGAAACCCCTATATCGCAGTGCTTATTATCAAGGGGGGAATCCACCAGAGACCGAGGGAGTTTGTACTGATGTGGTGTGGAGGGCAATGCGAGATGCGGGTTATAATCTTAAAGCATTAGTCGACAAGGACATCAGAGATAACTTATCGCAGTATCTTCGAGTTGGAGGGAAGCCAGATCCAAATATTGATTATAGGCGGGTTCCTAACCTCCTAGTTTATTTTCGAAGATATGGATTGGAATTATCAAAAGAGATAAAACCAGGAGATGTGGACAATCTGTATTTATGGCAGGCAGGAGATATTGTCACATTTGATCATCCCCATGAACACATAGCGATTATATCTGACAAGCGTCGCCCAGATGGTGTACCTTATCTACTTCATAATTCTGGGCCAATTGCCAGTGAGTCAGACCATTTGCTAACTTGGCCATCTCCGATTACTGGCCATTTCCGCTTTCCGAGGTTTTAGCATAATGGTACATAGTGAAGCAAAGACTCAATTTAGTGCAATAAAAAATATTCTGGAAGAAAAAGAGCATATTTATATTTATGTAAGTGCAGATTCTGCACATATTATCCCCAATAGAATATTCGTAAATGAAGCTCAAAAGAATGAATTTTTGACCGTTTTGCGTCAGAGGGTTGATGGAATAAATTAAGCTTCTATAGGAGAAGAGTATATGAGATTATTTATTGGGGTTGATTTGCCTACTAGTGTCTGTTTCAAAAATAATTACGTCCCAAACGTCTGTTCTGAAAAAATAATTACACCTCTATCCATTTGTGCGGTAAAATAAGGTGACAAGCCAAATTAACACACAAGGAAGAGGTGTAAAACTTGATTCAACTAGACATGTTCTCTCCCCTATATTATAGCACACTTGGTTTTGATGATGAACTCATTGATTACATGACTTTTATAAAAGACGATCAAATTAGGAACCTATTTCCTCGCAAAATTGTTGATCCACGTGGGCGTAAACCCTGGGACGCAGTTGTATTGTTTCGCATGCATATTCTTTACTTTACGCGACCAGAATTTGTCTCATTTCGTCAAATGTGCAAGGAGTTGTCAAAAGCTAAGCATCAGGATTATCGAAATTTCCTCGGTATCACAGGCACAAAAGTACCTAGTCACGTGGCGCTAAGTCGGTTTCGCAAGCTGTTAAGTATAAACGACAATACGATCAATGAACTTTCTAAGCCTTTTTTAAGTCAAGCAGAGAAGATGGAAGGTTTTCTGAACCTTATGATCTCGGCGTTAGATTCTCGTCCAATCTTCGCAGCAGTCGGCGGATTTAAGAAAGAATGCACCTGTAAGACCCCTGAGAAATGTACCTGTCCACCCCGTTTCTCGGATAAGGATGCTAAAGTCGGTCGACAACGGATCAAAGTCAATCAAAATAAGTTTTTTGTCGGGTATCGAAAAAACACGGTCATTTGTGGTAGTTCACAAGGACCTATGCCCTTAGGTTCTGTTGTAGTCCATGCCAAAACATCGGACAGCAATATGTTGCTACCTTGTTTGAAACGAATGAAAGAGTTGGAGATTCAACTTCCAAATATGGTAGCCGATATGGCCTACCTTAGTGGTGAGGATAAGATTGCCGCCCTCAAAATTTATAACACCGTGGTTTTTACCGAAGTGAAAAAGGATATGATACGTCCTGACGTTTGTGATGAGCAAGGACGGGTGCAGTGTCCGGAAGGACATTTGGCGTTGCACGCTGGATTTGACACAGAAGATATGACAGTGCAGTACGTGGGCGATCCAACCCACTGCGCCTCCTGTTTACGCTGGGGAACCTGTGAAAAGCGCTTTGAGTTTTCCTTTGAGGAAAAACCTCAATTTTTTGGTCCTATTGCGCAGGGATCGCAACTGGCTATGGCCTGTGTGAATTTCCGTAAACAAGTCGAACTAAACTTTGCTTTAGAGGCAAACCTATTGGATCACGTTTTCCACCATAAGAAGTTGACAATACGTGGGCAAAAACGGGTGGAGACCTACCTTCGGCTAGCTGATGTAAGCCGTTTAATTCTCGGGATGATCCACCATGCCCAAGAACACTTCGTTCCCAAAGGGCGAAATCAAGAGTTGCGACGACTTGCAGAGCAAGCCATTTACGACCGAAAATACACGCTGCTTCGTGCGGCTTAAGCAACAAACACTCCTGAAAAGCAATAATGCACCTTGGCATCCAGCCCCAAATGGAACCAAGGGAGTAGTATGGCCTTTTTAGGAAGCTTTTTTGTGACTATCCGTTCTCAGTATTAGGAACTCTTTCGGGGGCTTTTGCAAGGAGTAAAAATCACAGACCAAGGGGCACGTTTGTTCCTTAACCGGGTTGAGATAAGTTTGGTTTTGCTTTTTTGAAACAGACTCT
>DOPS01000083.1:0-54697 GCA_003512645.1 Desulfosporosinus sp. | reverse complement strand
ATTCCATGGTGGATGCGCCTTAAAATTCATTTTCTTATATTTGGAGTCACCATGTCCATTCTTCCTCTGTTCCTTCTTGGTAATTTAGGTTTTACATCTGTACGACAAAATCTACAAAAGGGTATTTACGAACAAGACTTTGCGCAGGTAACAGTAATCGCCAATGAAATACGAAACTTCGTCAGAAATGTTGAGATCAGTTTAACCCCTACGAAGGTAACGAGTGCCTACGCTCTCATAGGGAAAGACGAAACATCACGTCAGATAATTTTAGAAATACTTTTGCACCAAGAGTCTTTTATCAAAGAAATTAAGATAGCTGATGAGAATTTTAACATCATTGATCAGATCAGTCGTCAAGAGGGAATTTCTCCTTCTACGTCAGCAACCAAAATTGAAAATCCGATATCCACGGAAAAATTATCAGCTATTAGTGAAGTGTTCTTCTCGAGTGATGGTCGCCCGGAGATCTATTTGACTGTAGCGGTTCAAGACCCCTTGACTAAAGCTCGAATCGGATANNGTTGACCAAGCCGGAAATTTAATTGGGCATACTGACTCCAATCTTGTTTTGCATCATGAGGAAATTCGTGAAGATCCTGCTGTTCAAAGTTTTCTAGAGGGAGAAGATTCCTCCCAGGGAAATGAGTATAAAAATCTGGATGGTGTTTCCGTCATAGGGGCGTTTGCTTCTATGGGCACTCCGAATTGGGCAGTATTTATTGAACAGCCAGCCCGAGAAGCGAATAAACCAATTTTAGTTTTTGCCTATCGGCTCATGGTCATTGCCATCTTAATCATGGTCCTTGCTATGATTTTAAGTATTGCCTTTGGTTTAAAAGTAGTTCATCCCATTGAAAATCTTGAAGGTCAAGTTAGACGGATCATTTCAACGGGAGATTTAGAATCCCATATTCCAATTGAGAGTTGGGATGAAATCGGGAGGTTAGTTAGATCCTTCAATCAGTTGTTAAATTCACTAGATCAAAAAAATGAAAACCTAAAAAATGAGAAGGAGCTNNTGTTAATGGAGAAGAAATGGAGGGCGGTTACCACGAAAAAGGGCGTAATATATGTTCTGTTTTCGTGAACGAGGAACGCCGACATTTCCGTCAGATGCAGTATGAGCTATCACCTGATAATCCAGAAGGTGCGGCTTACCTGTTATTACTCGACGATGTTACCCAAGAGGTGGAAATGGAAGCCCGCATGATTGAGACGGATAAAATGGCTGCCATTGGACTTTTGGCCTCAGGAGTTGCTCATGAAATAAATAATCCATTGGCTATAATTGCGGCTCATAGTGAGGATTTACTAGACCGCTTGAATGAGGAAGAACTAGGGCCAACGCAAGGGGAAATCAAGACCGGCTTTAAGACGGTCTTGGGACAAATCGACAGATGTAAACAGATTACGGGTCGTTTACTTGGTTTTGCCCGACAGCGCATCAATGGGAGTGACCTTATCGAAATTGGTGTAGTCAGCGTGCAGACACTAGGACTTTTAGAACACAAGATTAAACACAAGAAGATTAAAGTTGAGGTCGAACTGGAAAATAGTCTATTTATCCTGGGTAATGAAAACGAGTGGCAGCAAGTGGTTCTCAATCTGATCAACAATGCTTTGGATGCCTCCTCTGAAGGAAAAATGATCGAAGTTAAAGGATGTCACGAAGGGGATAAAATTCATTTTACGATCAAGGATTATGGGGAAGGAATTCCTCAAATCAATCTAAAGAAGGCCTTCGACCCGTTTTTTACAACGAAGTCTGTAGGGCAAGGAACCGGTTTGGGGTTGTATGTAAGTTACGGAATTGTTCAGAAGATGCAAGGCGAGATGGCTTTAGAAAGTTCGGAAGGTCAAGGAACTTGTGTGAGGATAACCTTGCCTCTCCATAAGGGAGGAGATTAAAGTAGATGAAGCACAGTCACAGGATTCTAATCTTAGACGATGAGGAAGCCTTGCGTGTGATTATTGCACAGCGTTTAAAGCGTAAGGGCTATGAAATAATGGAAGCCGGCACAGCCAAAGAAGGTTTATCCCTTCTCAAAGATACTTTAATCGATGCTGTCCTGTTGGATATTAAGCTGCCGGACGGTGACGGGCTTATTCTTTTACCAAAGATTAAACAATTACAACCCGATCTCCAAGTCGTCATGTTAACTGGTAATGGTACCATCGAGTCAGCCATTGAAGCTATGAAACTTGGAGCGTATGATTACCTGACCAAACCGTGTAACTTGTCAGAACTCGAAATTACGTTACAAAAAGCCCTTGAAAAAAAGAAGTTATTGTTGGAAAATACAGGGCTCAGGCAGGTAGTGAATCGCCAAACTCGAGAACTAGTAATTATCGCCGAAAGTGCACCCATGGTTGCGCTCCTTGAGATGACCCATAAGGTTGCTCAAACAGATGCCTCAGTCCTCATACAAGGAGAGAGCGGCGTGGGTAAGGAGTTGATTGCTCAAGCAATCCATCACTGGAGCTCACGGGTAAACCGCCCCTGGATTCCTGTCAACGCAGGCGCTATACCAGAGACTTTAATAGAGAGTGAGCTTTTTGGACACGAAAAAGGAGCCTTTACCGGAGCCGGGTCTCAGAAAATCGGATTAGTAGAAATGGCCGATAACGGCACGCTCTTTCTCGATGAAATTGGTGAAATGCCCTTGTCTATTCAAGTAAAGCTTCTCCGGTTTTTAGAAAGCGGAGAATTCCGCCGGGTTGGAGATACCCGACTCCGACAGGTAGATGTTCGGATTGTAGCAGCAACAAATCGAGATCTTCAGCAGGAGATTAATTGCGGAAGATTTCGAGAAGATTTGTTTTACCGCTTAAACGGGTTAACCTTAATCGTCCCTCCACTACGAGAACGGCGGGAAGATATTCTTCCGCTTATAAGACAATTTCTTGAAACCCAGACCAACAAAAATTTTCTTCAAGACGAATATAGTTTATTACCAGAAACAATTGAGCAATTGCTAAATTATGATTTTCCGGGTAATGTTCGTGAGCTCTTCCATCTCATTGAACGCGGAATAATCTTGTCTATCGGTGGAAGGATCGCACCTAAAGATATTTGGGGAAACTCAGATCAAATCCTGAAGCCATCTCACTCCTCCGGTTCAGAAGATGGATTCTTCGATATATTCCGTGGCAATCCATATCCCTCAATAGAAGATGTTGAAAAGCACTACATTTTAGCTACTCTTAAAAGAGTTAAGGGCAATAAGACACAAGCTGCAAATATATTAGGAATCAGTGTGAGGAATCTGTATCGAAAGTTACAAAGTTATGGGGTGGTTGAATAATGGGCTATATATCCTCTGCAAAGAAATCAACGACTCCTTCCGGGGGCTGGTCCGACCTTTGGAAGCAGGAAGATTATTGGGCCATGTGGCTTGGTTTAACAATCGTACTGTTAGCAATCGTGTTTTGGAGTAATGGATATAACTTTAGAAATTGGATTGTCGTTAAGATCCCGAACTATAGCGACTATAACACTGCTTTTAGTTATCTTAGTAGCCATAAGACCACTCTCTTAACCCTCTATTTATTTTTTCTGATCTTATTCTCAATTGCGATTAAAGCTCTTAGTGGAGAAGTTAAGCGATTTTTAGTAGGATTCACGTTTCTTTTTTTACTCAGTGTTCTAGTTTCGGTATGGGGTTCTTGGGATGTCATGAAAAGATATAACTTTGAAACCCCGCTTCTCGCCCTCGTAGTAGGACTTGCAATTAGTAACCTTTTAAAGATTCCCTATTGGCTAAGCACCGCACTCCAGACCCAATTTTACATTAAGCTGGGAATTGTGTTAATGGGTGCATCCTTACCATTAACTTTAATTGTCCGAGCCGGCTCGACAGCTTTTGCCCAAGCAACAATAATTGCGATAGCTACTTTCCTCACCATTTACTGGACAGGAACACGGATTTTCGCGCTAGATAAGCGCTTTGCTGCTACACTGGCTGCCGGAGGTTCGATCTGTGGAGTTTCTGCTTCGATTGCCATTGGTGGAGCTGTTAAAGCAGAAAAGCAGCACGTTTCAATAGCAATTTCTCTGGTTATTCTTTGGTCCATCATCATGATTTTCATTCTCCCCTTAGCCATTAAGGCATTGCATATTCCACCAGGTCCAGCGGGTGCTTGGATTGGCACATCAGAATTTGCCGATGCTCCTGGTATGGCCGCAGCGGCTGCTATCAATGAACAAGCTATCAAAACGTTTACCCTGATGAAAGTCGTAGGTCGTGACATGTTCATCGGGATCTGGTGTTTCATCATGGCCTTTATTTCTGTCACAAGATGGGATAAAAGGTATGCTGGCACCAAACCGGATGCTCTTGATATCTGGATACGTTTTCCGAAATTCGTTATAGGGTTCTTTGTAGCCTCAATTATCATAACGTTCTTAGCTGCTTCTCCGAATGTAGTGACTTCCAAAGCCCTCGATAATAACATCATTAATCCGATTATAGAATTAAGAAATTGGGCCTTTATCTTCACCTTTCTCTCAATTGGTCTAACGAGTCGCATAAAGGAACTTGCTGCAGTCGGTTGGAAGCCCTTTGCAGCTTTTACTGCTGGTGTGCTGGTAAATATTCCCCTTGGATATCTGTTATCGGTTGTAATTATGGGTAGCTATTGGATAACAGTCAAGTAAGCTTCAAGCCAGAAAAGGTATTAAAAGCTTATTAATATTGTTTAAAGATTAAGGAGAAAAAGAGTATGCGCCAGGATAATGTGACTTGTGTACAAAGAACTCGATTTTTGTTCCATTTTTTTGAAAAAAATAATGGGTCAACCGGCGAAAGACCTCCTTTGGATGATATTGTTAAAGTTAAGAGGGTAAGCGCTAAAGCAGTTCGAAATTTTAGTGAGTTTTTAAGCTCGAGATTAGAGCGGATCGCTACCATGATGGAATTATTGTCTGAAGCCCATGATGACTGGGCAATCACTGGTAAAAAAGATTATATCCTCATGGAAACCGAAACCTATGATTTTAACGATGCTATCAAGATTCTCAAAGAACAAGGATTTGAGGATAGTGAATTTAACCTAAACGTTGAATATACCCGTAAATGGGGAGTCTTATAAATTTCTGTACTGCCTCAAAAAGATGTCAAGGACATTCGTGAAGGGAAAGCTCATGGGTCTTTCGGGTAAGAAGAATAAGAAAAGGGGAGCCTTGTCATAGAAACGCAAGACGGGGGGGATGTTTTTTCTGTCTAAATTAAGTTCGACAGGAGAACAGTCCCCCCCGTTTAGATGTCCACTTTGTCTTCTGGGTGTCGTGCTGCGTGTCGTGTAATTGACATTTTGTCATGACAAAATGTCATGAGTGCCAAATTGTCATGGTTAGTCAGTTGATTTATACCTCTTCGTAAGGCCATAAACGTTATATATACCTCGTTTTCACAAGAACGGGGACTTGGCATAGTTCTTGCTTATATGATATGTAATTCAAAGAAAATGGTCAAAAAAATTAGGGGAGGTTGTGAAAGAGATTTTTTTCCCGAAGATTGAAGAATTCTAGAACAAAATCAAAAACACATTTTAGAGGAGGTTAAAAGATGTCTATCCCATCAACAAAACCCGAAGGTAAGTATTCTTTTCTATTAAAGCATGAAGATTATTGGGCGATTTGGCTTGGTGCTATTATTCTTTTCTTTAGTATGTTTATATTTTTTGGTAATTCTCCCGCAAATATGGATAAAATAATTGCAGACAGCAATGCTACGATGAAGGCGGAAGCGGAAAAGGCACCCTTTAAAACCATGGCTTGGTTTGATGCCAATGCTGCGAAAACAAATTTAAAGGGGACAAGCGCTCCTTTGGCAAAATCAATTACTAAATATTTTAGTGTTCCTGCAACCTGGAGCAACGACAATCCAATGAAATCATTTTTCCTAAGTGAAAGCGACGCAAAAGCCAAAAGCGCAGCCTCAGCGGAAAAATATAAAGAGGCAAAAGCTGCTACTGCCAAGGCCAAAGATGCGGCAGGTGTAGCAGAAAAAGCAGCTGCAGAGGCAAGCTTTAAGGATGCTGCTTTAAACAAAGAAGCAAGTACCCAAATCGCGGCTTGGCAAAAGGCCAAAGCCAGCGAAGCTAAAGCTAAGACTGCAGCAGAAACTAAACCCTATAATCACCTTATGACAATGCTTGTGTTAATGATTGCCTTGGCGATCCTCTTTGCTATCGGAAGGTACTTTATGGGGGATTCGGTCAGCAAATTCTTAGTTGCCTTCCCAGTTATTTTTATTGTGGCAGCGCTGTCCTTCTTCATAGGAGGTCACGAATTTGCTAAAGCATGGGGTTTGGAATACGTGATGTGGGCCATCATCCTTGGCTTCTTAGTTAGCAACACCATTGGCACACCAAAGTGGATAATGCCCGCTGTGCAAACAGAATACTATATTAAAACAGGCTTGGTACTCATGGGTGCCACCATCTTGATGAACAAAATTCTGCTGATCGGTATCCCGGGAATTTTTGTTACTTGGATAGTAACCCCCATTGTTTTAATCACGACTTTCTGGTTCGGACAAAAAATCCTTAAAATTGAATCTCCCACTTTAAACATGGTTATTTCCGCAGATATGTCCGTAAGTGGTGTTTCGGCCGCTATTTCAGCTGCTGCAGCTTGTAGGGCCAAGAAGGAAGAACTTACCTTAGCAGTTGGTATCTCCATTGCATTTACAGCCGTAATGATGGTTGTAATGCCGATGGTGATCAAGGCCATTGGCTTGAATCCGGTCCTTGGCGGTGCTTGGATTGGCGGAACCGTTGACTCTACCGGAGCTGTTGTAGCGGCTGGCGAAATTCTCGGGCCTGTTGCCAGAGACGTGGCTGCCACCATTAAAATGATTCAGAATATCTTAATTGGTTTAATGGCGTTTGGGATAGCAGCTTATTGGGCATTAGTGGTAGAAGTTGATAAATCTAAAAAAGCAGATTTGAGCTTCTCAGCCGCAATGCGCGAAGTTTGGAATCGTTTCCCCAAGTTTGTCCTTGGTTTCATTGGTGCTTCGATAGTTTTCACCTTCATCTATTCAGGAATGGGCGCAGACGGCGCAAAAGTGCTTATTGATAATGGTACGAGCAGCTTTTTAGGCAGTCTCCAAAAATGGTTCTTTGCTTTAGCTTTTGCTAGTATTGGTTTATCCACGAATTTCCGTGAATTTGGCAAGTATTTTAAAGGAGGAAAACCAGCCATACTCTATGTATGCGGTCAATCCTTTAACATTGCGCTGACCTTTGCAATGGGATATATTATGTTCATGCAAGTTTTCCCTTCAATTACAGAGAAATTGATGAAGTAATGGGTAAGACAAGGTGTCTTATGCTGGAGGTTTAATATGTATGCTTTAAGAGAGTACTTGACAATAGAGAGAAAGAGAAAGGGACTAAAACTTAATAAATCATTACAATTAATATTAAGCCTAGTATTATTGTATACCTTTGTGACAGTTGGGTTACCTTTTCTATCGCAGCTAGCTGGCTTCTCTGAGGAACATCAAGTAATCATTGAAGAAAAAATTGAAGCAGGAGCATGGTTCTACATCTTTGTGGAACAAATCAGAGAGATAGAGCCACGCGTCTCAAATACTCTGCAGTACTCGCCTGGAATGACAAAGGTTGATTAGTGAAGAGTAGTATTTATTACAATAAAAAACTCTCCCAGGATCCTGGGAGAGTTTTTTATAAAAAGAAGGGATAAAAATGACGAATCAGAAGCAATTGATCAGAAACGAAAGTTACGAAGCAATTTTAGCCTATGAAAATAAAACTGCTCAGACTATTACTGCCAAAGTTTTGGAAAAACCAGAGCTATCTGCTTGGATGATTCTGATGCCGATAGTTTTTATTCTGTTCATGCAACGTTCTCAAAAGTATAAAGCGGCATCAACTGCTTTCTGTGAAGGATATTTATATACTAAGAAAATTGCTCTTGATACTGCATGCAGAATATACAAAAATGAATATTCTCATGAGGAATCGATAGCAATGGCGGCAGAAACTGTGCAAAAAAACCCTAAGGCTGAACAAACAGTTATAAACATTTATAATCAGCAAATTGAGGAAATTAAACTACTCTGCGAGCATTATCTAGCGTTATTAGCTTCAAAGGAAGATAAGTATGATCAAATGGTGGTCAGCCATTATCAAACAGAGGATAATTATCTTTGTTATATAAACCGTTTAACAAAGACTGAAAAAGAAGTGACGAGAGCAACCACTTCTACCTTTAAAGATGCTGTAGAAGTACCTGAAATTCTGGGAAAAATGGAAAAGTATCTTTGGGAACTTAGAGTTGAGGAAGCAAAGCAATTTTTTATACAGAGATAACGTAGCAGTGAACTAAAGCCATTATAATATCTCTCCCCACTCTTTGTGGGAGAGATATTATAATATAATTTGGATGAGGTCATTATGAGTTTAATAACTGTAATGGCAGCAGCTGCATCTGTTAACGAGCAAGCGATTAAAACTTTCACATTAATGGTGGAGGCAAGAATTATGAGAAGGGTGTTATAAGGAATTTGCTGATAACGTTGTACTATTTGTTGACAAGAAACCACTTCCCTCTACATGAAATCGCACGATTTATATTTGCAAATTTGTTCGATTGCGATATAATGAAATCAACTAATTTTTTGGATTGGGGTGGCTTGAATGCTTGTTACCGCGACTGAATTTAAAACAAACATCGGAAAGTATTTAACACTCGTTAACGAGGAGGAAATCGTCATCACGAAGAATGGAAAGGGTGTTGCAAAACTCTCTCCTTTAAAAGAAGATAAGGTAAAAATGGTGGAATCACTGTTTGGTATTATTCCTGATGAAATGACTTTAGAACAGGCGAGAGAAGAAAGGTTAAAGAAACATGAACATATTGATTGATACAAATGTTATGCTTGATGCATTGATGAATCGTAATCCTCATAATATCTCTGCCGAAAAGATTTTTAGGTTCGTTGCGGAAGATAAATTGAATGCATCCATAACTGCAAGTTCTGTAACAGATATTTACTATTTCATCAATAAATATTTTCATGATACCAATCAAGCAAAACAGATACTTACAACAATTTTCAACATATTTGAGGTTATTGACGTTACAAGAAGTGACTGCGAGAAAGCGCTCATCCTGTTAATGGATGATTATGAAGACGCCTTATTGGCAACTTGTGCCAAACGTAGGAGAATTGAGTTAATTATTACTCGCAATCTAAAAGACTTCGTTGGGTCACCAGTTACAGCAATTACACCCGATGACTTCCTTGCTAATTATTTTGAATAAGTTCGATATTCTTTGACCGTATTTTATGAGCGCCCTTTGATTACGGTAAGATATCCAAGATACTGCTCAACCAGTTGACAACTTTTATTTGATTGCATAATAAATCACTCTCCTTGCTAGTAGTATTGACATGATCTGCAAAGGAGAGTTTTCTGTATAATAATTGAAAGTTCCATTAAACCTAGGTTTTAAGAAGATTGGTAGGATTATACGAAGTACGCCAGGCCATTTTCTCCATTATAAGTAAATAAGCACAAGCATCGAATCATATCATCAGATCGTTTACGGCTAACAACACGGGTTGATTTATAATAGCGTATTTTAGTTAGAAAGTGTTATGAATGCATTCCAAAAGGTAGACAAATAGCAAAATGGGAAGAAGAGCTGGGCGCTACACTGGGATAACGGAAGGAGGGGATTGAGCTAGGTCTCTGACGCTCAAAGAATACCTATCTCCAAATCAATAGTCCTTTTCTGAGCACGTATAGTTAAATGAACACTAATGGCAAACGAGTTGTGATTTAGCTTAGGTCAAGCGCAGTAGAGTATACTTTAGGCAGGTGTTGATCTGCTTGCTAGAAGAAACCGATGATTGTCTTATTGTCTTATGGACTTTTGTGTCAAAGATTTCGAATGAGGTCGGTTTATAAACTCTTTATAAACTTTTGTGTCAATTAGTTCCGAACTTTTGTGTCGCCCGTCAGAGTTGTTAGTAATTTTATTGGGTCCGATAATAGATATTATGTAAAGTAGAGCATAAAATACGGCTAGGGGGTAATACTAAAAACAGCCTGAAAAGCCCGACACGGATTTCACAAGCACAATCTTATCCGTATCGATTTATCAGGCTATCTGTGTCTGAGTAATTATGTTTTTCACGTTACATTGGAGAAACGCTTTCAGTATTTTGTCACTGGACCAATGAATTCGCCAATTTTGCCTGTCCTAACCTATTATTAGAGTCAGCGATTCAATCCAAGTTAAAAAAACAACCTCTAGGAGCTCTATAATGCTTTGAAAATCAGAGCCTAGTATGATTCATCCAAGTTGAGGAATCTATGGCAACAGGCGTCAATTTAGACGTCAGGATATATTATACTAATACAAGCACTTTATAGGCACATAATAAACACTTAAAGTTGATTGATGATTACTTAAGTAATTTTAAGTTGAATTATTGAACCCAGATTTATCTCGCTAAACAGAATATCACTCCTCGTATGGTTACAAATTCCTATTTAGTGAAGAGTTTTTTACTTTTTCTTCTATTTCACATTGAAGTTCTACCAACTTGAGTTTTACTCTTAACATTTATTGTCAGGTTAAACTGAACTCTTTCATCTAATTGCTCTGCTAATACTAATAAATTAACAGAAAGAAATTTATCTTCCGTTTCCCCTTCCCCATTGCAATAATTATTTTGACTATTACACTACTACTTTAAACAAGAAAAAGATGATTCAAAGAAATCTAAAGTCCTTGGAAAGTCTTGGGGTTGGGGTTAAGGTAAACATCACCGGAAGTTAGAGAATAATCATCTTTAAAGAAACAAGCCACCAAGCAGTAGGCTTATTTGTCATGCAATTATATAGTTGAGTCGTTATCTAGTTTTTGGGGGTGTTTTATGACTGGCCCGGTAACATCCGCGAACTTCAAAACGTCATGGAGCGCGCTATGCTTACTTCTGATGAAGAATTAATCAGTCATAAATCCATCCTTAATCTCTTTGATTCCCTGTCTCCTATTCCTCAGGAGCATGGGATCGAAGAAATAATGCCCATCGAGCAAATGGAAAAGCAAATGATCCGCTTGGCGTTAAAACGGTTCGGCGACTCTGCCGAAGGAAAGAAGCAAGCTGCCAAGGCCTTGAAGAAATCCCTGGCAACTCTATATAATAAGCTGAGAACTATGACCTAACTTGCAATAAACTAATTTCAAACTAATCCTTGTCAAACTAAACTTATGTTCGATCAAATTCTATTATTTAGAATTTTTTGTGTATAAATTTTGATTAATAAGAATTCATTACTCCCCCTTCTCAATTCTTAACTTAATATTCCATCGGCTGAACCTTAATGCAGATAAGGCTTTGTACGGCCTCCGGGATAAATATTTTTAAAATACAGTTAAATCATCTCGAATTGGCACACAGCTTGCATCTAACTTTCAAACATGCAGTATATATCATTACAACTTGAGAGGAGAGGATCCGGGATTTATGAGTACACCACAAAAGCCTGATCATTTCTTGATTCGCAGAGTCCATTCTTTATTAGGGTTAGTGCCCATCGGTCTGTTCTTGATCTTTCACATGTTTCTTAATCTCTCTGCCCGCGGAGGGCCGGAGATGTATGACAAGGTCATCTTGGATTCCCATTGATGGGACTTATAATTTAGGTTCTGGCCCTCGTTTGGCTGAGGTCAAACGTCAGTGGGCCTACGAATTGTCAAAGTGTATGACTTGCGGATGTTGTATGGAAGCATGCCCACAAGTGAATTCACGCTCCAAATTTATTGGCCCTTCGGCAATATCCCAAGTCCGTCTCTTTAATGCCCACCCGACCGGAGAAATGAATAAACACGAACGGTTAGCTCCGTTACTCGATGAAGGCGGGATTGCTGATTGCGGCAATGCTCAGAACTGTGTTCGTGCTTGTCCAAAAGAAATGCCTTTGACAACGAGTCTGGCAGATTTAAACCGTGAAATTAACAAATTTGCACTTGACCGTTGGCTTCGAAAATAGTTCAACAACTATATTCGATAAAAATTAAGAGGAAAATTTTCAAAAAGGAGATTAGCTAAATGAGATCATTAAGAGAAGATGCTTTAGAGCTTCATCGTAACAATGTGGGGAAACTGGAAGTACACAGTAAAGTGCCTGTCCGAAACAGCCGGGATTTATCCTTGGCCTACTCTCCAGGAGTTGCAGAACCTTGTTTAGATATCCAGAAAGATAACGACTTAGCGTATGTTTATACAAACAAAGGCAATTTTGTGGCAGTAGTCTCGAATGGAACTGCAGTTCTCGGGCTCGGAAACATCGGGGCACCCGCCTCCCTGCCCGTCATGGAAGGAAAATCCGTCCTTTTTAAAACCTTTGCAGGAGTTGATGCTTTCCCGATCTGCTTAAACTCTGAAGATGTCGAAAAAGTTGTTGAGACGGTAAAGCTTTTGGAACCAACCTTTGGCGGAATCAACTTGGAAGACATCAGTGCGCCGGCCTGCTTCGAGATTGAGGAGCGGCTCAAAAAAGAAATGAACATTCCTGTTTTCCATGATGATCAACATGGCACAGCCATCGTCGTTATGGCTGGTATGATCAATGCTCTTAAAGTCGTTGGCAAACGATTGGATAACATTCGCGTTGTTACCAATGGAGCCGGCGCCGCTGGTGTGGCCATTATTAAATTACTCATGAGTATGGGTGTAAAAGAGGTCATTATGTGTGATACCAAAGGAACCATCTATAAAGGGCGCCCTGTCGGGATGAATAAATCCAAAGACGCCATTGCTGAAGTAACCAATCTTCAGAAGCTAGCAGGTTCCCTCGCCGACGCTTTAGTAGGTGCTGATGTCTTCATCGGCGTTTCAGCAGCCAATACCTTAACTCCTGAGATGATTAAATCCATGGCTGTCGACCCAATCATCTTTGCCATGGCAAACCCAGTTCCGGAAATAATGCCTGAACTCGCTAAAGAAGCAGGAGCTAAAGTTGTTGGCACCGGTCGTTCGGATTATCCAAACCAAGTTAACAACGTCTCGGCCTTTCCCGGTATATTTAGAGGTGCTCTAGATGTTCGCGCTGCTCAAATTAATGAAGAAATGAAAATAGCAGCAGCCTACGCGATTGCAAGCTTGGTCAGCGACGAAGAACGCAACCCTGATTACGTAATCCCGAAAGCTTTCGATCCCCGCGTCGCCCCCGCTGTAGCGGCAGCAGTTGCCAAGGCCGCTATGGACAGCGGAGCAGCCCGAATAACCGTTGACCCTGAAGAAATTTCCAAGAAAGTATGGGCTATCCGTCCAGAGTAGTCTTCGCGGGCCACAAATAAAGGCTTTATAAACTCGTATTGCCTTAAGGCATTCGAACCTTTCCGGCACGCCTTTGTCAGGCGCGTTAGGACTTGAAATATCTTGATGCTGTGAAGACGCTATTAGCCTTCGGCACAAAAACCGAAGGCTATTTTTTTTGCCTGAAAGCACCGCCGCTTCAGCAATTAAGCTTCTGTATGATTTCCACCGATCATTATTGAGGAATTCACTTATTATGTATTTTATCACCATCATTTACTTAATTTAACTCCGAAATGGATATACCTCCCCTACCCCAAAATTAGTCTTCTTATTTAGTTGCCTAATCTCTATGCGCTACTCAAAACTAATTCGGCTTCAGCAATTTAGCCTCTGTATGAATTTATCCGCTTCATATCCTATATTTAAATGACTTTTCGAATTGTCCTCAACATTTATCTAATTCTCTTTAAAAAAGAATACACCTTCCCCTACCCCATGTTTTAGATTCTTATTTAATTACTCAATTTCTATGAGCTACTAAAAACCAATTCAGCTCGATACTTCAGCAGATATAGTTCTTTCAATAAAAGTCTTACCATTTCTCGTTGAGTTGTAAAACGGTTTCTCAGTCGCCTCACTAAAAATAATTGCATAATATTCGATGCCATAAAGATCAAATATAGCACTGCTTCTACTGCCTTCCCCCCATGCACAAAGCTATGCTCTAAACCACATTTGCTTTTCAAGTTATTAAAAATCGAGTTCTCAATATCCCAACGTGCTCTTATAATTTTAAACAATGTCTTGAGCGCCATCCATACATGTCGTTACGATCATAATCTGTGTGCGCTGTTTGTTCTTATGTTTAAGAGCAAATTTTATAAAACGCAACGGTTGCTCTACGTTGTCCATAGTAAATGTTGACTCGTAAACTTCAACTTTCTCAAATCCTTTTTCATCTTCCCAAACCTCAACTGCCTCTGACTTATTCACCTTCTTTTTTGCTAACCGCAAACTATTATTGTTATTGTTTTTTGCTCGGACAATTGCATCAATACCAAGATTTTTGCAGTGGTTAATCCAGATGGAATTACAGGCAAGGGCATCATAAACTACAACTTCGATTAATTTATTATGACTCTTCACGACGCTTGAAATCAGCCTTTTCCCTACGCTCAACTCCCCTTCATCCTTCGAAATGGAATCTTGTCCGGGCTTGTACATCTCAAAGCCAATAACCAGTTTGGGGCCAATCCCTACTGTTGACATTACAGCGCCACTATGGAAACAATGAGTCTTTTCGCCTTTATTATTTTTCAAGCATTCTGGACAGCTTTTCTTATTGCTCCCGAAGAATTTTGTTCCATCGATAGCAACCACAGTATATCCGTCAATGGTTCCGTTTTCAAAAGCCTTATTCTCAACTGCCTTTCGTCAGTCAGTTTATTCAAACCACGTTCGAGATGGTAAACATTCTTCATATATCTCACTAATTTTACAAAGAAGTTTTTTCGCATTTCATCCTCTCTCTCCTCTGATTTTAGCAGAATGAAAGGTCTGACAAAAGCTTTAAAAAACTCCGAATTTGATACACTTTTGAAATCGGTAAAGATACCAGTGAAATCAATGGTTTGACTGTGGTTGAGGCTAAAGTGCTGATTAATTATGGTACATAAATTATACCAATTTTCTCCCTACAAAATTACAAGACCGCCCAAACCTAAGGTTTTAAGCGGTCTTGGCAACTCTGTTTTTACACAGCCCGCCCCTTCAGCTTAGGTATTAGTTCATGATGATTTATATATAATGCCGGTAGTTTACGGCCAGAGCCAAATAGCCAGTATAATCCAAATGCCTGGGTTGTTTACGAGACTTACTTATCAAGTACTAAATCACTGACAAATCCGGGAAAGAAATTTTTCTTCATGCTATCACGTAATTCTCCACGCAGATCAGGATGTGCAATAGCAACTAGCGCCTTTGCACGTTCTGTTATGCTTTTATAACGCAAATCGGCAACACCATATTCAGTGATTACAAATTGGGCATAATGGCGTGGAACTGTAACCGGAGTTCCCGGTGGCAAATCCGGAACAATTGATGATATTAGAGAACCATCGTCTCTTTTTCTGCTGGAAGTAATTAATGTCATTCCAAAACCGCCTGGTGAGAGTTGGGCGCCTATCATAAAGTCAAGCTGTCCACCAACACCGCTTACCATACGTGATCCTATTCCCTCTGAAGTAATCTGACCGGTCAAATCACAGTTTATTGCCATATTAATGGCTTTCATGTTAGGATGTTGGGCAATAAAAGCAGGGTTATTAGTATAGGATGCTGGATATAATTGACAAGCTGGATTATTTTCGACATAATCATACATACTCTGTTCTCCCAAACAGAAGGTAGCAATAGTTATACCTTTGTGAAAAGGCTTTCTAGCATTGGTGACAATACCTTTCTCAATCAACTCGGGCAGCCCAATAGGAAACATCTCTGTATGTACACCGAGATCATGTTTTCCTTCAATACCAGCAACAACTGCTTCAGTAATACCGCCTATCCCCATCTGAATAGTATCTCCATCGTTAATTAGTTCCAGAACATAATTACCTATGGCTTTTTCAACTTCAGTAGGGGTACTTCTTGGAACTATAAGCGGGGGGGTGGCGTTTTCTATGAAGTAATCAAATTCGGATACATGCATCCAGTTATTACCATTCACAACTGGAAGGAACTCATTAACTTCAGCTATTGCTAAACGCAGTTTACCAGATGCTTTGCCAAAGCTAATACTGTCTATTGTATAAAAATTACTTAAGCCAAGATTAACATATCCATCTTTAGTGGGAGGAGTTACTTGGGCAATGAAAATGCTAGCCCTTCGCGATATCTTCTCATGGCAATCAACGACGTTTGATGGTAGATAATCACAAAGCTTGTGCTGATAGGTTTTTCGTACCGTCTTATGACCATAAC
The DNA here is from genome assembly GCA_003512645.1 of Desulfosporosinus sp. GTDB lineage: Bacteria > Bacillota > Desulfitobacteriia > Desulfitobacteriales > Desulfitobacteriaceae > Desulfosporosinus. The sequence goes on along the minus strand of DOPS01000083.1, from coordinate 38,402 downwards.
CTGTTTGATGGTTAATATGACCATATGATTTGACCAAAAATTCTGGATTTAATAACCTCGAAGCACGAATTTGAAGTGCATCAAACATTATAACATCTTCCAACTCTTCATAACGGGCTAAAATAGCATTGTAAACATCACTTGAACAATTTCCAGGTCCTAAACCAGTCGCAACGTAATCTCCGGATTGCACTAGTTTCGCAGCATCGTTTATCGAGATCAGTTTCCTTTGATATTCATCTTTCCAACTCATTACATAAACCTCCTAATGGTTGAATTTGGTGTTTTTATGTCTAGGAAAGAATTCACAACTATAATCCTAATCCTCTGCTCACTATAACCTTCATAACTTCAGAGGTACCAGCAAAAATCGATTTTATCCGTGTATCAGTAAAGATTCGGGAAATTTCATATTCAGAACAGTAACCATAACCGCCAAACAATTGCAGACATCTTGAAGCTACCTTATGTGCCGTCTCACAGATCCAGTATTTGCCCATGCTGACTTCTTGTAAAATGTCTTTGTGTGCCATGTGATCAGCGATAAGAGCATCGGTAAAGGTTCGGGCAATTTGCACCTCAGAAGCACACTCAGCCAGAACAAATTGCGTATTTTGAAACTTGCTTAAAGGTTGTCCAAACGCCTGACGTTCCTTGACGTATTGAATGGTTAATTCCAAAGCTCTTTCTGCCAAACATGTACTTCCTTGGCAAGTAACGATTCTTTCTTGTTGTAGTTTCTGCATCAGGTAGGTAAAGCCAGCCCCTTCTTTACCAAGCAAATTATCTACTGGCACCCGGCAATCGTTAAAGAACAATTCACATGTATCCTGGGCATGTAAACCTATTTTGGGGATACTCTGACCTCTTTCAAAACCCGGAGTATCTCTTTCTACAACGAAGAGGCTGATCCCTTTGGCACCTGCGGTGGGATCGGTCTTGGCAGCTACAACTATTAAATCAGCCAGTATTCCATTGGAAATAAAGGTTTTTGAACCATTCAGTATATAATAATCTCCATTTTTAACAGCCTTAGTGCGAATGGCAGCCAGGTCAGAGCCTGTTCCTGGTTCAGTCATAGCTACGGCCAGAATTTTCTCTCCGCTGACGCAACCAGGCAGCCATAGGGCCTTTTGTTCATCATTAGCATAAGAAGCGATATACGGAGCAACAACTGCACTATGCAGGGGGCTAAAAAAGCCCATTAGAGACCGATGACCTATTTCTTCCATAATAATCATATCGTAAAGAAAGTCGGCACCACTGCCACCATATTGCTCATCAACCCAATTACATAAAAAACCATAGTCTCCCATTTTCTTAAACGCATCTCGTGCTACGATTGAATTTTTTTCCCATTCTTCATAGTGAGGTACTAACTCATTTTCGACAAAATCGCGGAATGTCTTTCTAAACATCTCGTGCTCTTGGGTAAACGGCAGTTTTCTTTCCATTATAATCATCCTCCTCAAGTCTTATTGTCATTTATAACATGACAATAAATAAATAAATACTAAAAAATGTTATCATATTTCAATATTTTACTTATCATCACATCCTTCTCGCATTACTTGTTTGAAAAAGCCTTTCCAATCGTTGCATACTAAACTTAGCAATAACCGTGCCAATAATTAAAAAGTCGGAATAGTCGCATTTTTATATTTCAAGATCGCCCACATGTTCCATATATGGAACACAGTTGTCTAAAAGTGAAACACAGCATGAGGTTTATATGATAAAACAATCCGGAGAGCCTTTGAACAGATGATCGGAATATTATGAATACTGCAAGAACCCTTGGCGTATTGGAATGAATGGTGCTTGGGATGGGATAGTCGCAGGCATAGTATTGTCTTTTTCCAGAGCCCTCGGTGAATTTAGGACAAATCTGATGGTAACCTGAAATAATGTGGCTATTTCAATAGCCGCGCTTTTTGCGGTTGAAGATGGTACTAGCCAAGGCTATACATTATCATAGTGATCGTTCCCCATACTCCTTTATCAAAGTGAATTGTTATGTACCGTCATCCACTTTGGCTGTACACCCCTGTCACATGGCGTTTATAACCATCTTTCGCCAAGGCTGACGCTATAACCCCTTTGACTATGGTTCAGGCAGTATAGCTTTTATCCTTATACAGGCAGAATGGTTTGGGAACTTGTACCTTTACTAACATGCTATGGTACCCTTCCCTTAGGGCTTAGTTGGTTAACGACGGGTTTTAGCGTTGAACCCGCTACTGTCTATTGGTAGATTTCTTCTCAGCCCGTGCATCATTTCTGATACTTACGAGCGCACGTGAATGGCAATCCCACCCAATGGATAGAATCCATCCACTGGGTGGGATTGCCATTCAGCAACTAGGGCATGATATTGTCCGTCACTTTACTAGCCATACCTGCAGAGACGTCGATACCATAGATATCTCGTATGTGGTCTTCAATATCCCGAGTAGACATATCTTTAGCATACATGGCAATGATCTGCTCTTCCAAACCATTAACGGCTTTCTCATGTTTTTTAATGATTTCAGGTTCAAAAACTTGCTTTAAATAACTCTCTGAGCTTTTCTTGAATGTCCTCAACACTACGACATTCACCCAATGTTTCATCTTTGAAACATATCATATTCTTTTTCCCCTCTTACTGTAAGACACTTCTATCTTCCTTTTAATCTCTCCCCCTGTTTACGGGCTTTCTTTTAAATTGGCATATCATTTGCATATTTCATTTCTTCATTCTTCATTCTTCATCTTCGTTGTTCTGCCATTAGGAGGTGATAGTAGACAGGTTAATGCAAATTAAATAAAAGCAAGACCAAAATAAAAAAGAGGAAATTGATATCTATTAGAAAACAAAATTGCAGCTAAGGAACGGATATATTTACTCCCGAAGATCATCGGGGTCCTTTTATTTACCAGGAATTCAGGTTATTAATGTTGAGACTTCTTGGTTTATAACACTAATTACTCGAAGAGACCTTCAGCTATAGTTTTAAGGATTCAAATATTAGATAAAGGGGAATTGATAATGGAACTTACAAATAAAACTACTATCGTTACCGGCGGAGCTTCAGGGCTTGGAGAAGCAGTTGTGCGGAGATTTGTCAAGGCAGGTTCAAATGTTGTAATTTTGGACCTAAATGAAGAAAGAGGCCCTGCGATTGTTTCTGAGTTGGGAAGCCAGGTGGCCTTTACAAAAACCAACGTTGCTATTAACGAAGATGTAGAGGCAGCCATTAAATTTGCATTAGAAAAATTTGACCGGATAGATGTTGTGGTAAATTGTGCTGCCGTTGGAATAGCGCAGAAAACTGCCGATCCTAAGAAAGGCGCTCACGACCTGAACCTATTTAAAAAGGTTATTAACATCAACCTGATTGGAACATTTGATGTAATCCGTAACGCTGCCATGGCCATGATTCAGAATGAGCCCAATGCAGATGGCGAAAGAGGAGTTATTATAAATACTGCATCGGTTGCTGCATTTGATGGACAGATTGGCCAGGTGGCCTATGCAGCAAGCAAGGCCGCCCAGGTTGGCATGACGCTCCCCTTAGCTCGTGACCTTTCCAAATTTGGTATCAGAGCAGCGACAATTGCTCCCGGAACTTTTGATACTCCTATGCTAGAAGGGTTGCCCGATAACGTCAAGGATGCGTTAGGCAAGATGGTTCCCTTCCCCTCAAGGTTAGGCAGACCTGATGAATACGCCATGCTGGCCCAGCAGATTGTGGAAAACCCAATGATTAACGGAGAATCCATTCGTTTAGACGGCGCCATTCGTATGCAACCCAAATAGTAATTTAAACTAGTTAAAATTGATCAGGAGGTAGTTTTTATGTCAAAAAACGATAACGATATTGTAGTAGTATCCTTTGCCCGTACTGCTTTTGACCGCTTTGGGGGAGTAACGAAAAATATTCCTAGTTCAGACTTGGCAAGCTGGGTTATCGCCGAGTTAGTCAAAAGATCAGGTCTTCCATCGGAAGCCGTTGATGACGTTAATTTGGGTCAATGCATTTTAGGAGAAGCATGGACTCAATCGGATATAATCGGCAGACAGGCATTGATTAAAGCCGGCCTGCGCGAAGAAACTATTTCCAACAACATAGATCGGGCTTGTTGTTCCTCCACCAGCGCTCTACAGTTGTCCTGGAAAAACCTGATGCTCGGTGAAGCTGAATTAAGTATTGCTGTAGGTGTTGACAATATGGGCCGTGCACCGTATTACCTGCCACCGGAACGCCGTTGGGATGGTCAACGCATAGGGGATATGAAGTTGATCGATAAATTAATGAACTTGGGATACGCAGGATTTGGGGTATTGGCTGTCGATGCCGGAGAGGTTGCCCTGGAGTATGGAATTACCAGAGAAATGCAGGATGAATGGGCTGAACGCAGTCATGCCCTTTGGGGCGAAGCCGATTCCAAAGGATATTTTAAGGAAGAAATCTTCCCTGTTGAAATTTCCCAAGGGAAAACGAAGCCACCAATCATTTTTGATCGTGACCAGCAACCCCGTCCGGGCACTACAGTAGAAACTCTTGCCAAACTACCCACGGCCAATGGAAGTCCTACAGTAACCGCGGGAAATGCCCCGGGTCTAAACACCGGTTCAGCAGGAGTAATGGTAACTACCCGTAAAAAGGCTCAGGAATTAGGATTAGAACCGCTCGCTACTGTACTAAGGGTAGCCAGTATAGCCTTAAAACCTAGACAAATTGCGGTTGCCCCGGCACCAGCAATTCAAAAGGGTCTGGAGCTTACTGGGTTGAAACTTGATGATATCAAACTTATTGAAATTAATGAAGCTTTTGCTGCTATGCCTTTAGTCGCTACTAAAATTTTGGGTGATGGTGATGAAGCGAAAATTAAGAAGTTACGCGACATTACCAATGTAAACGGTGGCGCGGTAGCAATGGGCCACCCAGTAGGTGCAAGTGGTTTACGGATCACCATGACACTTATAGCTGAACTGCGCCGTCGTGGTGGAGGTTATGGGGTAGCCTCCATATGTGGAGGCCTGGCCCAGGGAGATGCAGTTATACTTAAGGTTGATTAAATATTGTTTGCATAAATATGTGATCATAATGGGCGTTGCACAAAAAATTCGCCCCGATTTTCAGCTATTGAAAATCGGGGCGAATTTCGCGTTCTTATAAAAATCCTTCACTTGCAACATCTTGGATGTATTTATACTGTTTCTTGATCAGCCTCTTGAACTGGGCATCGGACAGATCATCAAACTTATCGGTTCCTTCTTCTACTAGACATTCATAAATTAGATCCGCATATTCCCTGTCTTCTCGAACCATCTTCCGATAGCGCTTTTCTACCTCATAGGGGAAGTCCAGATAATAACTCATGCAGTCGATTTCACCAGCTAGAAACGATTTCGTCATATCCATTATGTAGTTAATATTCGAGACTCGCTATTGGTGACGTGGCTTGCGTCTTACCAAGCGGGATTTCCACCCGCTAAATTACACGACCTATGCTCGGTCGCGACCGAAAGTTGAGTTATAAACTTCAACGGAGTAATTACGCAATAAGCGTTATAAAAATACATTTCCATCCAATCCCAATTTATTCAACCTAGAATAAAAACGAGTTCTGCTCATGTTCAACAGCTTAGCTGCTTTGCTTTTGTTCCCGCCTGTTTTCTCCAGCACAGAAAGGATAATGTCCCTTTCGGTCAGATTTAATTTTTCCCGATAATCATCTTGCACTACATGATGTATGACTTGTTCGCCGTGCTCTTCAACATTTGAATTAATATTACCGATCATCAGATATGCCGGCAGGTGCTCCGGTGTAATTCTACCCTTTTGGGCGTAGTTGGCCGCTCGTTCCATTACATTCTCCAATTCCCGGATATTTCCTGGCCACGAATAGTTTAATAAGATCTCAAATACTTCAGGAATGAATCCGGTAATTTCCGTCTTTAAAATACGGTTAAACTTTTCGATGAAGCTTGATACTAATAATTTAATGTCTTCTTTCCGCTCCCTTAAAGGGGGAGAGTGTAAATTGATCACGTTAATTCGGTAGTAAAGATCTCCCCGAAAGATACCCTCATCCATAGCCTTCCGCAGCTCCCGATGAGTTGCAGCTAAAATACGCACATCAATATCAATCGATTTGGTCCCGCCCACCCTCTCAATTTTGCGTTCTTGAATGACTCTTAAGAGTTTCGCCTGTAAGCTTAAGGACATATCGCCAATCTCGTCCAGCAGAATTGTTCCTTTGTTTGCCAGCTCAAAACGTCCAAGTTTTCCATTCTTGTTTGCCCCCGAAAAAGCGCCGGGCTCGTAGCCAAATAGCTCCGACTCAAGTAATTGTTCTGGAATAGCAGCACAATTTATGCTCACAAATGGACCATTTCTCCTTGGACTATTATAGTGAAGTCCCTGGGCAACCAATTCTTTACCAGTTCCACTTTCGCCAGTAACTAAAACAGTAGAATTTGTTTGCGATATTTTTTGAATTTCCTCCCTTAACTTAATTATTAGTGGACTTGTCCCAAGAATATTGGCTGGTTCCACCATGATTGATTTGGATTTTTGCAGTTCTTCTTTGTAATAAGTAACCTTGCTCTGAAGCGAATTAACTTTCTTAATCAATTCCCTAATCTCCGGAAGTTGAGGAAATATTATTTTCCCAACTGCACCGGCAGGGACGCCATCTTTGATGATAGGCAATCTGGAAACTAAATATTGTTGATCCCCAATACCTTGAATTTCGCTAAGTTCTGGTATCCCAGATTGGGCAACGACGTGCAGACGGCTTTGTTCCATCAATTTAGTCACATGTTGATTGATCGCATCTTCCCGTTTGACCTTCAAGAAGTCAGCAGTGGCCTTATTAATCAGGGAGACATACCCTTTCCCATCAACAACTATTAGTCCATCATTAATGATATTGATGACGGTATCAAGTGTCCTGTTGAGCTTTTTGACAAACTCAAGTTCTCTGGCAGTCTGAGCCAGCTCGGTTAGGTCATGAAATATAGCAATCGCTCCTGTAACTGAGGTCCCATCGTGAATAGGCATAATATTAACGATGGTTTCAATTTTATTCCATTCGTATTTAATCCCAATTTTTTCCTCCCCTTGTTTAAGGATTGGTTTAAGGTTCAATCCGTTCAAAACTCTGTCATAGGGTACTCCTAATAACTTTTCGCTGCTAAGGCCTAGTATTTTCTCCGCGTTTTTATTAATTAGGGAAATAACTCCATCGCGGTCAAAGGCTACTACTCCGTTATGCATTGAGTCTAGAATGGCGGTCAGCTGAGCATTTAGAAGGTTCGATTTTCTTAACAGGGTTAAAACCATATTAGCCTTGGTAAATACCCCGACGACCCTACCTTGTTTATCCACAACCGGGGCAGATCCAACTGGACTTCTTTTGACTGCCTCTTCCACCTCTTCGTAAGGGGTACTTTCAGGTAGACTGTAAACATCTTTGGTAATCCAAGGATCGATCATATCCTCTAGTGATGATCGGTTCAGAAGAGCATTGTAAAGGTTTGTTCTGGTAAACACTCCAATTAGTTCACAGGTCGTTGTGACAACAGGAAGGCCATCAATTTTGGTCTGCTTAAAAATTAGTATTGCCTTCTCTAAAGTGTCCTCTGGCTTTAGGTATACCATTTCCATGTTGATAATGTCCTTAAAGAGCATTCAATCACCCCCAATTCTAATGGATTTCCAATCAACCATTAGAGTCTGCTTACAGTCAATATTGTATCACAAGAATTGATTAGGTTGTAACGAAAGACGTACAGAAGTGTTCGCATCTGTAATACTTTTAATACATATAAGTGTAGCGAGCTTTATTACTTAAACTGGTTTGTGCGGTGACTCAACTTGCTAATTAAACTTATGAGGGCATCAATCAGAATTAATTGTTGTAATTATAATTATAACGATTTATGTGCGACAAAAAAATACGTCTTCAGTATCCCTCTAGCAGCATTTTTGTTGGCATATAATTTGCATATACATATATCTGTGACGATCAGAATATTCTGAACACTCTAACGTGAAATGGAGGTCGATCATAAGGGCTTGTTAAGTTGCAGCAAAAGGAAACAAAGAGATAAAGAGTGTAAAGTCAATTCTTGATAGTGGGGGATGCCGAGAAGTTTATTAACGACGCGGACAATACTTACGGTGGAAAAATAGTGGTTAATCCATCAGGCGGATTAATGTCAAAGGGTCACCCCCTTGGTGCGACTGGTCTGGCCCAATGTACAGAACTGGTATGGCAACTGCGGGGCCAGGCTGATAAACGTCAAGTGCCAGAGGCGAAAATTGCTTTGCAACATAACATCGGCCTGGGTGGAGCTTGTGTGGTAACAATGTACCGAAAAGGTTAGTAGGGACGATTTTGACGAGGAGGGGTAATTATGAGTGTTCAGGAGCACCTGACCAGACACCTGTTAATCGGGGAGTTACTCACCAAAAACTCCAGAAAGTATCCCGATAAACTAGCTTTTCAAGAGGGAGACTGTAAATTCACCTATGTTGAATATAATATCCGGGTAAATAAACTGGTCAATGCTTTAACTAGCCTTGGAATCGGTGCTGGAGACAAGGTAGCAGTCTTTTTGTTCAATGGCCTGGAAATCATCGACTGCTATTTTGCCCTTGCCAAGCTGGGTGCTGTGGCTGTACCAGTCAATTTCCGTTTTGTAGGTCCTGAGATAGTCTATATTGTTGACAATTCTGACTCAGTGGCAGTGATCTTTGACCAAGTCTTTGAAAAGATGATTGATTCTGTGAAAGATCAGATACCAAAGGTCAAGCATTTTATCACTGGTACCTAATGGAAGCGAATTGTCATATGCAATTAACTATAATGAGTTTTTGATCTCAGGGAACGGGGAAGAACCTTGTATATCTGTAAATGACAATGACCCTGCTCACATTATGTATACCTCCGGAACAACAGGAAGACCCAAAGGGGCCATCCTCTCCCACAAGAACCAATTGTCCAACGCCTTAAGTGTCTTGATAGAACGTGATTCCAGTCCCGACGAAATATTTCTGTGCATCCCGCCCCTCTTTCACGAGGCGGCTCTGGCTCTAACCTTGGAAACAGTCATGATGGGAGGTTCAACCATCATTCAAAGGCAATTTGACCCGGCAGCAATTTCCGAAACGATAGGAAAGGAAAAAATAACGACCCTCTTTATGGTCCCTGCGATGTGGAATGCGCTACTGCAAGTACCCAACCTTGGAAAATTCAATTTTAGCTCTCTTAAGCTAGCTATTACAGGTGCGGCAATCTTGCCACAGAGCCTAAGAAAGGCTATTTCCGGGATAATCCCGAATGTTAAGCTCTATGATATGTTCGGTCAGACAGAAATGAGTCCAGTCACAACTTTGTTAAAACCAAAGGATGCACTGCGCAAAACTGCTTCTGTGGGAAAACCCATCATTGGGGTCGAAATACGGGTTGTCGATTACCATGGACAAGACGTACCCGTCGGACAGGTCGGAGAGATTATTTACCGCAGCGCTGGCATGCTCTTAGAATACTACAAGAATTCCGAAGCCACCGAGCAAGCCATTGTGGACGGTTGGTTCCACAGTGGTGACCTTGTGCGCCTAGATAGTGAAGGGTTCGTCTACGTTGTTGACCGCAAGAAGGATATGGTGATCAGCGGCGGGGAAAATGTCTACCCAGCCGAGGTGGAAGCAGTGTTATACAACCATGAAAAAGTTCTGGAAGCAGCTGTGATCGGAATTCCCAGCGGAAAATGGGGCGAAGGGGTCCATGCGGTGGTCGTCTTGAAAAATGGCCAGTACATATCCGCCGTTGAGCTGTTGGAATACTGTGCTGCCCACTTGGCCGGTTATAAAAAGCCCCGGTCTATCGACTTTGCCGAAGCACTGCCGCGCAATGCTGCCGGAAAGGTGCTCAAAACCAAATTAAGAGAAAAGTTTGGCTCAGCAATGAAGTACTAACCTTCAAAATACGAGGGGAGCGAATCGGCGTGGCAAGCAAGAATATCAAGATCGGTCAAATCATTGGTAGTTTCGAATTTCGTGTAGAAGCGGGCAAAATTAGGGAGTTAGCCCTGGCGATCGGCGACCCCAACCCTGTTTATTACAATAGTAATACAGCAAGAGAAAAGGGTTATCGCGACATTATTGCGTCGCCTACTTTTGGATTTGCTATGAATTTCTGGGGAGGAGCAGACTTTGATCTATTAGTCCGGGCGTTAGAACTGAATCCTTTGCGGATTTTACACGGAGAACAAGAATTCCAATACTTGGGTGAAATCAACCCCGGTGATTTAGTACAATGTTGTACCACAGTATCAAGCATAGAGGAAAAAAAATCGTGTCAGGCGGGTTATCCCTGTAATTAAAATAAAGAGAGGTAGCTTCACTATGACCATGGATTTAAAAACAGGTGACTATCAGATTTTTCGCAATTCATTCCGGAAATTTCTTGAGGCAGAAGTGGTTCCCTTTTATAACGCGTGGGAAGAGAACGGAATCATTCCCAAAGAGCTATGGCGTAAAGCTGGGCAGATGGGGTTTCTTTGCCCGTGGCTGGAAGAGAAGTATGGTGGGCCCGAAGCAGGGCTGGAGTATTCAGTAATTATTGCTGAGGAAATGGTTCTGGCCGGAGTCGTAGGCACCCTGTTTCCTTTGCACAGCGATATAATTGCTCCATATGTCTACAGTTTCGGAACAGAGGAGCAAAAACTGAAATGGTTGCCCAAATTTGCTAGCGGCGAAATAATATCAGCTATTGCCATGACAGAGCCCAACACAGGATCCGACCTTTCTGCCATTAAAACGACCGCTGTTCGAGAAGGAGACGAGTATGTCATAAACGGGTCCAAAACCTTCATTTCCAATGGAATCAACGCCAATCTAGTTATTGTAGCCTACAAAACGGACTCAAAGGCTATCCCGCCTCACCGGGGCATTAGCCTTATCGTAGTAGAAGAAGGAGCGCCAGGATTCATCAAGGGCCGCAAATTGGACAAAATGGGTATGCGTAGCCAGGACACCGCTGAGTTATTCTTTGAGGATTGTCGGGTACCGTGTACCAACCTAGTCGGTGAAGAAGGTTTGGGTTTCAAATACTTAATGCTTAAACTGCAGCAAGAAAGACTGTTTAGTTCTATATGGGGCCAGGCCATGGCGGAAAAAATGCTTAAAGAGACGATTGATTATTGTAAAAGCAGAACCATCTTTGGCAGACCGATTTCCGATTTCCAACATAATTCCTTTAAGATTGCTGAAATGGCAACTGAGGTTGAATTAGGTCGCACTTTTATCGATTCTTTGGTGGTAGACCATATGGCAGGCAAAAATGTAGTGAAGAAGGTATCCATGGCAAAATATTGGATAAACGAGATGGCTAATAGGATAGCTTACGATTGTCTGCAGTTATATGGCGGATATGGTTATATGGAAGAATACCCGATTTGCCGCGATTATCGAGACGTCAGAATTTTTACCATTTTTGCTGGCACCAGCGAGGTCATGAAAAGCATCATCGCCAAGGAAATTGGCTTATGATGAAGTGTGAGTAGTTTTGCCGCAATAAGCGGAGACCAAGCAGGACACACACAACAAATAGCGGACGGAAGTATGAATTTGACGGAATTTTCAATGAGAATAATTGAAATTTCAAAAAGCTTCAGTAGTGTAATTCCTGCAAACATGAGCGGGCATTTTAGTTGAATCTGGAACTACTGACTACCATACAGGCGGTGTTCGAGAAGAGCCGGCCGGAGGATTTTACTTCGTGCGGGTGCCCGGGAGGTTCCACGTCAACCTGATGGACCTCCCGTACTGGTCCCGCTTTTCTCCCGGCCGGGTGTCACCGGGCCGACCGATGGAAATCGGGCGCACAATATCATCAACCCGATTCGCTGACGTTCTTCAACCGGCACCTGAAGGGCCGCGCGGCAGCGCTGTTCGATGATCGGCCGAACAATACCCAGAAGTGCTCTTCGAAACGCGCCGACCTATTAGCAAAGCAAAGTATCGAGTGTATTTGGGGTACGGCAATGATTCGTGAAAAAAACAGCCACAAGACAGTATATCCCATTTTTGACGAACTATAACGCAAAAATGAAACTATTGTTTTGTGGCTGAAATGTTGGCGACTCCCCTTAGTGGTCCCAACTCTCTGTTGGCTCTTCAAAAACAACACGTCTACTCTTAGTATTATTACTCCTAAACAGCAAAAGCTAAATACTGATTTTACTAATACGTAAAGAAGGCTTTTGCTTTTGTTCAAAAAGTTATTTAAACCTCGCAAGCTGCTAAATGTCAAACAATCCGATTCAAAGTCGTTATCTAAGGATAACATTTACTCAGATATTGAACAGACCATTACAGAAACTCAAAGAACATTCGGTAATAGTGCCGACCTAGTTGTTTACAAATTTCAAACCTTTGATAAGACATTTTGTGCATTACTCTATCTCTTGCTCTCCAGCAGCGCACTATCCTTCCGGTAGATAAGAACCAACTATATCCTAACCATAAATTAGTACCCACATTATTCCAGACTATTTTTACGAGTTTAATGACTGCACCAAATTTGACAACTCCACAACAAAATGAATAGTTGGAGGTTTTTCATGAAGATCGAACACGTAATATCAGTTGCATCTCATTTGCAAGAATGGTACGACCAAGATATTTCAGTCTTTGTTGCCAATCAAGAAAATGTGTTGGCAGCTTACAATAATCCTAGACTTGATCTTAGAGTACAAACAGGCGATCCAACTGAGAAGTATAAGAATACTATTTCATATGAAGTATTACAATCTGGGGAGAGAACACTTGCCCATGTTCCCAAAGGAAAGTCCCAGTTTTCCATCTCCTACGTTGTTATTAGCAGCCCAATTCAAGATGACGGCAAATTGGTTGGAGTAATTACCATCGCAATATCTGCTGAAAAATACAATGCTCTGTTGGAAATTGGAGAAGAAATTCTATCATCAGTCGAAGAAATTTATGCTTCTGCTGAAAACCTTTCAGCCCAAAGCCAAGAACTATTTGCAACCGCTAAAACGATGGATGATGAAACCTTACATGTTAAAAGTGATATTATCCATGTTTCTGACATAACAACAGCCATAAAAAAAATATCACAGCAAAGCAATATCTTAGGTATCAATGCTGCTATTGAATCTGCTCGTGCGGGAGAAAGTGGTAGAGGGTTTAGAGTTGTCGCTGAAGAAATTAGGAAACTTGCAGAACACACAAAAAACTCTGCAATAACGATTGAACAAGATGTACTTGAAGTACAATCCTCTGTTAATCGTTTAGTTGAGTCTGTCAGTCAACTGGCCGTCGTTAGCGAATCCCAAGCTCAAGGAGTAACTGAGCTCACCCAGGCATTAAATCAAATATCGCGTATGGCTGAAAGGCTCGTCAAATTGGGCAATGTGTAACCATTTGGCAGAAGAACAGATGGATAAATCAACATACTTGGGTATGTAATAATTTTGTGTAAATGGAAATTTTACTTCTAAGATTTTTTTGGCAAAACTATAGGTAGCTCTTGCCAACTTGTAGAGGATAAGGTAATGCTGAAGAGCAACCTGAGCGCTCAGTTGGTTTCTGCTGAAGGAAATGGGGAGCATTGCAAAATGTTCCTTTTCCTAGTTTCATTTCCTTACAGGTAGAACCAAAGCGTTAAACTTCGGGTGCGTTGGGGGCAGAGCCCCCAAGCTTAAAGCACACTGAATCTGCCTTCAATTTGAATTGCAAATTGGGGTTCTCGGTCTCTTATTTTGGATAATTATGAATATTCGTTTAGTACTTTATCTTCTAAAGTGGGTATGCCGATTGGTCTCAGCTCTCCTTTTCCTTCCCTCTATAGGATCCTCTCGAGTGAGTTTTCCTACTTCATTGGTACTATGACGACACTACGACTACTGTTATCGCATCCCGCCGCACTTCGTTTCCTTCGCTTGGCAGTACCATCCTTATTCTCATTGTTCGCTCTTCCCATAGCTGAGAACATGCCTTAGAAAGCCTGGAGTTGTTATCCCGTAATCCCCACCGGACACTTAAGATGGACGTAACAGTTTCTCCCAGGTTCCTGGGGAACCTCTTGTACATTTGCTCTGCTCTTAGGTCGGGATAGAAACTGGGCGCGCGCACCTTCCAATGCAGGCCACGTTTCCCAGAGCCTCCCTGCGATCCCGGACAGTCGGATTTCCCGAGTCCGGTTCTGACCTTGGGTGTATCCCTTTCGCCTTCCTATATACCCCTAGGTTTAAATGCTGACACTCATATTCGCCCATTGGTTATCTAGTTTGCTCAAAGGTTAGCCTTCGTTTAAGAGATACGTCATCAGTCTCGATGTACTGCGTTCTCTGAGGCCCCCAAGTGCCCAGAGGTCCTTTGCTTCAACTAGGTGTTACCTAGTTGAAAGTACAATTTTCTTGTACTTAAGAAGACGTTACCCTTCTCTCATCGCTACTACTACCTCATGCGCCAATCCTAAATCCTCTCACTTATTTCGGTTGTCCCTATAAAATGAGTCTTTGCTGGTTGTTGCCACCCAGCTGGAAGTAGGACCTTCCCGTCGTTATCTCTGTGAATCCTTCTATTGATGTCAGAACCCCTACCCCGGCTGCCTTTGTGGTGCACTTAACCGTTTCTTCCCACAAAGCTTCGGCCTTCCCCACTAGGGCACTGGGTCGGCGCTACACAAAATCCCTTCAACAGATTCAGAAGGGTGTCCATTTCGGGGCTGCAGTATTCGTTAATCCTTCTGACCTCAATATTTGCTCGCCGCACCGTCTGTTCCGACCCTCTATTCCCAATGTAATATGGGCCGCCGCGGCTTTTTCGTCCAAGCAGAACGTGATTCGTTACCTCCTCACGCATTGGATAAGCTAGTCACCCGAATCCGGTCAATTGGTGACAGGAGACTTTCACTCCATTAGATTCTCAGCCTTGACGGCTGCTCCACCCCGGTCGGACAATGGTACCAGGTCTATAAGGTACCATTGTACTGCTCTCGACCTGAAGAAAGCGAAAGCTCCAACGAAATAGAGGGTTGCCGAGGGTAACTTTCGTGCATATTCCCATTACTTCCGAAAGCTTACCAGTCTTCGTCAACCTCGAAACGACTCGACACCCTCCAAAATCCTGCTCAAATCTGGCCTATCGCAGGGTGACTATTTCGGCGCTGCAGTGTTCGCTTTATGCTACGGCCTCCAAGATTGCTTGTCCCCCTAACCAGTCTACTCTCAGTGGAGCAGCGAGGACTTTTACTTCCGAGCTTTCCCTCATTCAGTCACCTGAAATGAGAGTCGGATATAACTACACGGTCGAACGGGAAAACTACCGCGGCCGGACTTTCACCGGTTAGTATAGACAGGTTTATGGGCTGCGATCGAGGCTCAATCACACAGCTTTTGTACTTGCTGTCTACGCTTCACACTAGAAATGCTTCCTAACATGCAAGACTCGCTTCCGGCTGTTGACTACCGGGCAGGTCACTTCTAAGGCCGCCCAGGTGGCCTTGCATTTCTTGTCTGATAACTATGTTCATTCTAATGCTCAAAACTAATGCTCAAAAATGCCATTGATATCAATGGTTTGACTGTGGTAGAGTACTAAAGTACTGGGTTCACTATGTTGTATCACCTAAATCCATGATTAGGAAACTGAACTGGCATTCTGTAAACTGGCAAATGGAAAGAAATTCTTTTTCATATTGGCAAGCAATTCCCCACGCAGGTCAGGATGAGCTATAGCAATTAAAGCTTTAGCCCGTTCCCGTCTAGTCTTATTCCTCAAGTTGGCAATTCCATACTCGGTAATAACGTACTGAGCAAAGGTTCGAGGAACAGTGACCGGGCTTCCGATCGGTAATTCTGGGACTATTCCGGAGACTAGGCTACCATCCTTCATTTTTCTGGCCGAACTTAGCAATGTAATTCCTTTGCCTCCCTGCGACCAATAGGAACCGATCATAAAGTCCAGTTGGCCCCCAGTGCCACTTATCTGCTGATGTCCCAAGCCTTCCGAGTTGATTTGACCGCTGAGGTCCACCATAAGCGCCATATTCATGGCAACCATATTCGGATGTTGAGCAATAACAAGAGGGCTGTTGGTATAGGACCCAGGGTAAAACTCGCAGGAGGGATTGCTATTAACATAATTATACATATCCTGGTCACCCATGCAGAATGTTGCTACAGTTACGCCTTTATGAATTGGCTTTCTTTTATTAGTAATAACTCCTGTTTCAACGAGATTTCGCAGTCCGATTGGAAACATCTCAGTAATAACGCCAAGATCCTTCTTTCCTTTTAGGCCACTGACTACTGCTTCAGGAATACCTCCAATACCCATTTGAATTGTATCTCCGTCATTAATTAACTCCAGTACATACTGGGCAATGGTTTTTTCTATTTCTGACGGTTCCCCTCGCCCAAAGTTGGGCATCGGCTTTGAATTTTCCACAAAATAATCAAATTCCGAAATATGCATCCAGTTATTTCCGAAAACAGTAGGCATTTGATCGTTGACCTCTCCTATGGTAACGCGCTGCTTACCGGACGCCCTGCCCTGCCTAATAGTTTCCATCGTGTAAAAATTAGTTAATCCGAGATTAACATAACCCTGGGTATTGGGTGGCGTAACCATAGCAATAAATACGTCAGCCCTGCTTGAAAATTTGTCAGCTATATCAGAAGTCGTACACGGTAAAAAATCAGCCTGCCTAGTACTTCCCATTTTCCGACTTGCTGCCGTACCAAAACCCGGGGCATAGTTTATATGTCCGTCAATTCCGGCCATGTATTCAGGATCATAAAGTTTAGAAGGACGTATCTGCACCGCATCAATAATCCAAACATCTCGTAATTCTTCGTGCCGTTCAAATATAGCATTATACATATCAGGCGAACACGCTCCCACGGCTAGGCCAGTGCCAACAACATCTCCGGATTTTATAGTCGCGGCCGCACCTTTAAGAGACGTCACTTTTTTTCGATATTCCTGCTCCCAAGTCGACATAAATATCTCCTCCATTAATTTTTTGGTAATGTGGATTAGCTCGGTTCCGCTCTATTAAATTGTCATTCAGCTTTAAACAAAGGTATAGACCATTTTGCCAGGATCGATACCCTTCCTGGTTCCCTTTATTTTAGTTAGCATATGAAAGAAAATAACAAGTCAAAGATGCAATGTACATTTTTTCGTCAGACAAGGAGGTATGTTCACCTCATAGCGGGCTATTAGGTGAACATGTCGACGCAGTATGACATAAAGTAGACCAGCATACTAACTGACTTGTTATTTTTTAGAATGTACCTTATTACGCAAAACTAAATACCGGCCTGGCAGAATCACCAGCAGAATACTTGTCTCCTGGGAATACTTTATGTCCTAGTTTGACCCTTTTCCCAATCAGATCCATGCTTATCGTTCTTGGATCAATATCAAACAGATTTCCCATTATCCATGGCCCCTCATCAAGTTCAACCATTACAATAGTAATAGGTATTTCATTCTCACGACCCTCAGAATTAATATAGGATGTAGTGAAGGTTACGACTTTCCCGCCGAGCAGATGGATCGCTCGCCCTTGACAATCAGTTCCCTAGGGACTAGAAGGTCCTTGGTTGGAAAAAAGATAAAATAATAAGCTATAACGGGATCGAACAAGATATTGTGCGTTTACTGTGTCTATTGATTCGGGATAGGTTCAGGTGTTTGCCTATGAACTGTCGAAGACGAGTTAATTAAGCTGGTATAGTATGTTTGGACTTTTCACAAACGTAGCAGTTGCATCATTTGATATGTGTCATATCATACAATCGATAAAGTCAATGATTCCCTTCTCTACCTCGTCTCGTATGGTCGGTTCGTTGTGAATCTCGTGTCTTTTGCCGGTGTAGCAGTGGGTAACTACTCGTTTGTGACCGCTGGTGCTCAGCATGTTAGCCACGTGATATAATCCTTCGCCATAGTTACACACAGGATCTTGGTCACCCGCAATAAGGTAAACCGGCAGTTCGGTTGGCACACGGGATGCCCAATCGTCGGCTTTTATATATTTGTACAATTCAATAAGATCATAGAAAAACTGTACTGTGTACGGATGGCTCAAGTTATTGAAGGGATCTGCTGTATAATCCACCACCACAGATGGATCAGTGGCAAGCCAGTCAAAGTCGCTGTTGGGATTCTCATAGCGGGCTGTCATATCTGCAAACGCCACTGCCATGAAAGAACTGCCGTCCTCACCCCCACGTCCGGCCTCGGCCATTTTTTTCATGTCATCTTTTTTACCGAGGATTTCTGCCCCACTAAACTGTGAAACCACTCCACACAATATCAGTCCAGTCAAACTTTCACCATAGTGAGCTGCGTAACCTCGGGCGATCATCGAGCCCCAACTATGTCCAAACATAAAGTAGGGCAGATCGGGGTATTCATCTGTTATCATTTTACGAAGAGTGTTTTCATCCTCTATGGTAGTCATATATCCTTTAGCTCCAGAATCTCCCCAAGTATTGTTGTCGACAGCTGTTTTTCCGTGGGCGACATGGTCATCTGCGCAGACAACAAAGCCTGCTTCCTGCATTTTACCGATCATGTGCAAGTACCGTCGTGAATGTTCTCCAAAGCCATGCACCACCTGCACTACCGCTCTCGGTTTGTGGATAGGAGTATAGATCCACGCCTTAATAGTATCTCGTCCATTGAATGAAGAAAAGCTGATTTCTTTGACTGCCATAATAATACCTCCTTGATTTATAATTTTTTAAAATTTTAAATCTAAAAATATTCCATGCAATTTCTTCAGGCATGGTAACACTTCTGAAGTGTACGGTTCAAGTTCTTTACAAGCCTATTTCCTTCGCGATAATGCTCTTCATCACCTCACTGGTACCCGCAAAGATGGTAAAGATTCTGACATCCCGGTAATCGCGGCAGATCGGGTATTCTTCCATGTAACCATATCCACCATGCAGCTGCAGACAGTCGTAGGCTATCCGGTTAGCCATCTCGTTGATCCAATACTTTGCCATGGATACCTTCTTAACAACGTTTTTCCCGGCTATGTGATCTGCGACCAAAGAATCAAGAAAAGCGCGTCCTAATTCAACCTCGGTTGCCATTTCCGCCAGTTTAAAAGAATTATGCTGAAAGGCTGAAACCGGTTTGCCAAAGATGTTCCTGCTTTTACAATAATCCATAGTTTCATTTAGCATCTTTTCGGCCATGGCCTGGCCCCATATTGAACCGAACAGTCTTTCTTGCTGCAGCTTTAGCATTAAATACTTGAAACCCATTCCTTCCACACCGAGAAGGTTTGCGCGCGGTACACGACAATCCTCAAAGAACAGCTCTGCGGTGTCCTGGCAGCGAAAACCCATTTTGTCCAGTTTACGGCCCCTAATGAATCCGGGCGTACCTTCCTCGACCACAATAAGGCTAATTCCTCGATGAGGTTGAATAGCCTTTGGATCAGTTTTGCAGGCTACAACAACTAAATTCGTGTTTATTCCATTGGAAATAAAGGTCTTGGCCCCGTTGATAACGTACTCATCTCCGTCTAGAACAGCAGTAGTTGTTATCGCAGCAAGATCCGAGCCTGTGTTTGGTTCTGTCATGGCAATAGCAGATATGATTTCGCCGCTGGCAAACTTAGGTAACCACTGCAGTTTCTGTTCCTCTGTCCCGAAGCTATATATATATGGAGCAACAATATCGCTGTGCAAGGGGAATAACACGCCGATAGCCCCTGCCTTTACCATTTCCTCTGCAATTATTACAGAATACTCCAAGCCCGCTTCAGGACCACCATATTTTTCTTCCAGCCAAGGACAGAGATACCCCATCTTTCCCGCTTTCAAGTACAACTCCTTCGGGATTATCCCTTTTTCTTCCCACTCGTTGTAATGGGGGATCACTTCTGTCTTCAAAAACTTTTTAAAAGAATTACGAAAAATTTTATAGTCTTCATTGTTTAAATCCAGAGCCACTTGTTCAGCTCTCCTTTCATCTTAACTTATAGGTGCCGTTGATGAAAAACGGCCCACTAGAGAGATATTCCTCCGGTTACCCTCAACACCTGGCCAGTAATGTAATTGGAAAGAGGAGATGCCAAAAACAAAATAGCAGATGCGGCCTCTTCAGGAGTACCCACCCTGCCCAACGGACAAAGTGTTTTAACAGCCTGAAGTATTTGGGGCGAGACTCCAACAACTAGTTCCTTGTCCCCCGCCTTAATGGTGGTTCCTAGTTCCCTGGGTTGAGTTAGCCTAGTACCAATAACACCATATGCCACAGCGTTAACACATACGTTTAATGGGCCCCACTCTTTGGCCAGGGTCTTGGTGAAACCAACAATAGCCGACTTGGCGCTGGAATAATTAACTTGGCCAGCATTGCCATCGAGACCTGCTACCGAAGTAACGTTGATAACTTTACGAGCAATGCTTTTACCTTCGTTTTCTATCTCCTTCTTGGCAACATCCCTGATATATGGAGCAGCAGCTCGCAGAATCCGGAAGGGGGCGGTGATATGGACCTGCATCATCGTTTCCCACTGTTCGTCAGACATTTTGTGTAGTGCCCCGTCCCAGGTAAATCCGGCATTATTGACAATTACATCAATTCTCGGACCAAAGTTCTCGACGGCAGTTTTTACCAGTTCATTCGGGAAATCTGCTCCGCAGACGTCCCCCGCAAAAGCGACCGCAGTGCCGCCCGCCTCCCGAATCTCAGCGACAACTTCATCCGCTGGCTCCTTATCTAAATCGGTAACCAATACTTTAGCGCCCTCGTTAGCAAATAACATAGCAGTAGCCCGACCTATTCCTCTACCGGCCCCGGTAATAATACAATTCATATCTTTTAACATAGCTTCCATACTAAAAATCCCTCCTGATTTTGCTTAAACTTAACTGCGTTATTTGAGTAATACTGCTTCAAAAAGACCTGTAATCTTTTCTTCACCGTTTTGATCAATTGCTTTCACTTCACTAGTTACAACAACCTCCTGGCCTTCCTCCCTCATTTCTATTATCTTGCCTACTACCGAGATGGTATCTCCTAAATAGGTTACATTTACAAAACGCACCCTTAGCCTGCGAAGAAATTTGTTTGGTATCCAACCGGATACTGCCTGCCCAACAAAACCCATCACCAGCATTCCCTGGGCGATGAGCTTGTTAAAGCCGGCTTTTTGGGCCAACGATTCCACATAATGCAGCGGATTAAAATCACCGGATGCACCAGCATATCTTACAAGCTGAACTTCGTCTATGGGTTTTTTTCGTAGGACGGGCCACTCATCCCCGACTTTTAAGTTGTGAACATTTGCGGTATTGTTTAACATTTTATCCCCTCCTTACTTCCGCTCAATTATGGTAGAACGAGATATCAGTACCAGCTCGCCTTCTTGATTGAAATACTCTGTTTCCAGCCCGAAAACATACATAGACTTCTTTTCCTCTAAATTCTTAAGTTTACAGTGGGCTGACAATACTTCCCCGGGGTTGATTTCATCGTAATACAAGAATTCCTGTTCCCCATGTAGCACTTTAATTGGATTCATGTCCAGTTCTCGGACTAAGACGTCGAAGTCTGCCCCACCCCATAGACCCATGATAAATCCAAAAGTTGGCTGAGCAACAACATCTTGATACCCTATTTCCTTGGCAGCGTCACTATCAAGGTAAATTGGATTCAAATCGCCAATCGCTAAGGCCACCTCTCGCAGTTTTCCCTTTTCAATAGTAAATTCAAAACTTGCTACCTCTTGCCCCACCTTGAGATTCTTATTAGACATTGCTTGGGCCCCTTTCACAAATCTCGATTATTAATAAGCGGTACCCTTTATTCAAATTCTAAGAGAACTCAGCCAAAAACATCTTTTGTCTTTAAATTGTCATAGTCTGCTTTGGAAATGCCTAATTTCTGTAGTATTTCGTTTGTATTCGCACCGGCCTGAACACCCGCAAATTTATACTTTGGGTTGATAAGGGTTGTAACATAACCTCCATTTTTAGAGGTGGAAGAAGTCAGTTCTAGGGTTTCACCCCGTATCGTTAAGGAATCACCAGGGTAAACCGCTCTTAAAAACATTACTTGCTCCATCCCACCTCACAGATGGCCTGATCCCCTAAAACACCCATCTCCGCCCACAACTTTATGGCAATTGAACATGGTATGGCTCCGGAAGCGATGATCCCTTTAAAAATACTTTTTTGTCTTTCTCTGCATCAACGTGCATGTACTGTGGGTCGTACCGTGCCGCGAATTCCGTGATCTCCTCTAAGGTAACCAAATAGGAGGAACTGGTGAAAACTTGCCCTACAAAGAACTCCTCAAAATACATTCTGTATCCCTTCGTTCGCAAGTTAATGATTACTAGTATTTTACGGCATTACCATACTTCTCCCGCAGTATACCCTTAAGTACCTTGCCCGAAGCATTGCGCGGAAGGGCAGCAACTATCTCAACGGAGCGGGGCTTTTTGTAGCTCGTCATGTTTGAGGTACAATACTCCATTATTTCCTCGGGCGTAATACACATTCCAGGTTTTGGCACAACCACTGCATGAACTCCCTCACCCCATTTTTCACTGGGAATACCGATCACGGCCGCTTCCAAAACCTTCCCATGTCCATACAGGACTTCTTCAACTTCGGCTGGATAAACGTTCTCGCCACCGCTGATGATCATATCTTTCTTGCGGTCAACTACATAGACATAGCCCTCTTCATCCAAACGTACTAGATCGCCGCTGTAAAACCAGCCATCCACTATAGCTTGACTTGTAGCCTCAGAGTTCTTGTAATACTCCAATAACATTCCGGGGCTGCGGTAAATAATCTCTCCAACTTGCCCAACCGGGACGTCCTGCCCGTTGTCGTCTACAACCCTGACTTCAACCCCAATGATTGGTTTCCCCACTGAGGCATTCTTACGTAGAGCATCCTCGGGTTTTAAGAGTGTTGTGGCCGGGCTCATTTCTGTCTGACCGAAAATATCATAGAGCTTAACATTAGGGAAGGTTTTAGAAATAGCTTTTCTCAGGCTCTGGGGTAAAATGGCAGCCCCGGTAATAGCCAGCCAAAAAGAGCTGAAATTGTGCTTTTCCAAATTTGGCATTTGAAGTAGCATATTCCACATTGCCGGAACCAGAAGAACTGTAGTTATTTTTTCTTTTTCTAATGTTTCGGCAACTGCTGCAGGGTCAAATTGCTTCATAATTACAGTTGAACCACCAAGCATTACTGTCTCCAGAGTTACGGCCAGAGCGGCCTCGTGAAAGAGAGGAGGGATGCACAGATACACTTCATCTGAACTAGACACACGTTCAACCAATACACTTAGCGCGTTGGATATTTGGTTTTTGTGGGATAATACTGCGCCCTTGGGTTTTCCTGTTGTTCCTGATGTGTACATGATTTGAGCTGGATCATTGTCATTTACTACTGCGAGGGGTTCTTCCCCACTGCCTTTTTCCAGAAATTCATCATAGTTAATTGCATAAGGCAACACACTTTGAGTAGAGACGGAAATGAAGTGTCTAACCTTTGAAAGCTGATCCCTGACGGAATCGATGGTCTTTTCAAAGCTTGTTTCAAAAATAACTGAAACTGAATCAGAATCGTTAACCACATAGACTATCTCAGGGCCAACAAAACGGAAATTCACCGGTACAGCCACAGCCCCCAGCTTGGCAAGAGCAAAGTAACAGTCAATTATCTCAATGCCATTAAACAATAGAATTGCAACCTTATCCCCATGTCCGATGCCCAGTTCCCTTAAAGCATTGGCTAGTTTATTAACCCGGAAATTATACTCAGCATAACTAAACTTCCGGTCTCCCTCTTTAAAAGCCAGCTTATCAGGATACTTTCTGGAGTTTCTGCTGAGCAATTCCCCAATTAATAGGTTTCTGACCAGGTGTTCCCCAATACTCATAATGTCCCCCTCCTCTTAATTACTAACCAGCCTTCTAACTCTGACGGTACATAGTCACTACACAAGCACCACCAAGGCCTAAATTATGCTGTAAAGCAATTCTTGCCCCTGGTACTTGACGTTTATCAGCCTGGCCTCTCAGTTGCCATACCAGCTCGGTGCATTGGGCCAGACCGGTGGCTCCGATGGGATGCCCCTTTGACATTAGTCCACCCGACGGATTGACCACTACCTTGCCGCCGTAAGTATTGTCGCGGTCGTTAACAAACTTCTCTGCCTCCCCCTCGCTGCACAGGCTAAGTCCTTCATAGGTAATTACCTCATTAGGAGTAAAACAATCATGCAGTTCCACCACATCCACATCTTCCGGGCCAATGCCTGCTTTTTCATAAACTTGCTTGGCGGCACGGCGAGTCATATCTGCACCCACTATGTTCATGGGATTTTCCGAGCTTGTTTCGGTATCGGTGGTCAGCGCTTGAGCAACTATCTCTACCGAATTGGAAATCCCATGTTTACGGGCGAATTCCTCACTGCAGACAATGGCTGCCGCTGCACCGCAAGAGGGGGGACATGCTTCTAAACGGGTCAAATAGGGTGCATAAATCAAGGGAGCATTCATCACTTCCTCCACAGTCAGAGGGGTGTGGAACATGGAATAGGGGTTGTGGATTGCATGGCTGCGTGTTTTAACTGCAACTTTGGCGAAGATGTCCTGATTTGCGCCATATTTATCCAAATAAGCCTTACCTGCAGCCCCGAAAGTTTTCAATGCAATAGGAGCGTTTGGCTGATCAGGAACCAAGTTGATCAAGCTCTTTTCAATCCACTCAAACGGAGAGGTACGATCATCCCAGTTCGAAACGAGCGCACCAGGTTTCATCTCCTCAAAACCAAAGGCCAAAGCACATTCAACAGCGCCTGATTCCACAGCTTGTCTGGCCAAGAACAAAGCGGTAGAACCGGACGAACAGTTGTTGTTTACATTAACAACCGGTATCCCGGTCATACCAACCTTATATAAGGCAGTTTGTCCACACGTACTATCCCCATAAATATACCCGGCGTAGGCCTGTTGAATATGTCCATACTCAATTCCGGCGTCTTTCAAAGCTTCCCTTATCGCTTTGGCAGCCATAATCTCATATGGTTCCTGGGCGCCGGGTTTAACAAACTTAACCATACCCACACCAATCACTCTTGCTTTGTTACTCATATTTTTTCCTCCTACGGTTGGTTATTTAACACTTTTTGCAGCAATAAGGGTGTCATACGCTTCATCTCTTATCAATTGTTCATTGTAGCTCTTGCCAATTTTACGGCACACTTCACTAGCCAAAAACACCGTTCCCATACTTACTCCAACAGCACCCAAGATTCTCGCGGCCCAATGTCAAAGTGTTTACCAAAAAGAACATCCCCCTTTTTCCTTGTTTTTGAGATATGGGCAACACGAATACGTGCTGTTTCATAAATCCAGTACGCTTTCAACTCCTTTACTAAGTCTTAATTCTTTGAATTTTCTGAGTGTTAATACAACTAAGCAATTCACATGCCAAAAAGCAGAGCCACAACCTTGGATGATGAAGATAACCTTTATTTTTCGAACAAATAACCCTGGTAACAAGCACAGGTTACCTAAATCATATCCTTTTGCAATGCAACTTGATTGATTGCACTAAGTAAAATCTATTCAAAAAAAACGAGGCACTACTTTCCTGTATCTATATCATTACACATTAAAATGTCCTGTATAGATTTCATTACAGCTTTCCAATCATCTGTGTTATTATTAAAGCAAAAGGACCTTTTTAGCTTGATTTGCCTCAAATTTTACATAGAAGGTGATTAAATGCATATTAAGGACATTATCAATACTGACATAACCAATCTTTATTGCGGCGATACTTTGGAAAGGGCGATACTTGCCTTTAAGCAGACTAAAGTTGATGCGCTTCCCGTAGTTTCTGAGGAGAGGCGCCTAATAGGGCTTTTTACCCGGACCAATCTTTACAATGCCCTTCTGCATAAAGCTTCCTTGGAGGATTATATTGACCCTTGGATCACCAAAGACGTTTACAGTGTACCTGAAAGCATACCATCTGCCATTGTAGAACAGGTGATCAAAATGAGTCCGGTAGGATCTGCACCGGTGGTAGATGAACATACTAGAGTAGTTGGAGTAGTTACCAAAACCAATACAGTTTTAAGCCTGTTAAAAAAGTCTAACCTTTTAAATGCTCAGCTCACAGCTGTATTGAATGCAATGCATAATGGCGTCGTGGCCTTTGACGCCAGTGAATCCGTTTCTCTGATAAACAAGAGCGCAGAAAAGATGTTGGGTCTCAGCAGTGAGAAGACGCTCGGGTCGCCCAGTAAAAGCGTACTCACCGGTTTGGATCTCCGTCCAGTATTTGAACAGGGGAAAGCAATAATAGGCATTAAATACATTCATGGTGATATTCATACAGTTGTTAATGTCATGCCCATTTCAGATGGAATAGCAGTAAACGGAGCAGTGGCCGTCTTTCACGACCTAACGGAATTGGAGCAAGCGGCAAAGGAACTCGAAATAGTTAAAAACTTAAATCGCACCTTGGATACTGTGCTAAACATTATTTATGACGGAATTATCGTGGTGGACGAATGCGGCCGTATCACCTTAGTTAATAAAGCAACTACTGATTTCTTAAAGATCCGACCCGAAGAAGTTCTGAACAAACATGTCACAGAAATCATGACAAATAGCCGGCTTCACATTGTAGCTAAGTCAGGGGTACCCGAGTTCAGTGAGATTCAAAATATTGACGATAAACAGTTTATCGTTTCAAGGTTGCCCATTGTCATAGATGGTGTACCATCCGGAGCCGTTGGAAAAATCGTATTTCCGCAGCTACCAGAAATACAGGAACTAGTAAAAAAACTCAACTCATTACAAAGCAAGGTAGCATATTACAAGGAAGAGTTGCAAAAGTCAAAAACCTCGCAGTTTGAACTGAAGACCATAATAGGCACTAGTCCGCCAATGCTGTACTTGAAGGAAGAAATTCAAAAGGTGTCACGCACAAATTCAACCGTTCTAATTACAGGTGACAGTGGAACTGGCAAGGAATTGGTTGCTCAGGCTCTTCATTATTGCAGTCAGCGGCGCAACGGTCCCTTTGTAAGCATCAACTGCGCAGCAATTCCAGAAAATTTGCTTGAATCGGAAATGTTTGGCTATGCGCCTGGCGCTTTCTCGGGGGCACAACGCAACGGAAAACCAGGACGTTTTGAAATGGCCGACAAAGGAACCCTTTTCCTGGATGAAATTGGTGACATGTCATTAAGTCTACAAACTAAACTTTTGAGGGCCATCCAAGAGCGAGAATTTGAACGAATTGGAGGAACCAAGAGCATTCGAGTCGACGTCCGGATCATTGCCGCAACCAACCACGATTTGCGTAAGTCAGTAACAAGCGGTACTTTCCGGGAAGATTTGTATTACCGCTTGAACGTAATCAACCTTCATCTGCCTCCATTGCGGGAACGCACGGAGGACATAGGGTTATTAGTAACTAGGTTTATAGAAAAATTCAAT
Source organism: Desulfosporosinus sp. (assembly GCA_003512645.1). Taxonomy (GTDB): domain Bacteria; phylum Bacillota; class Desulfitobacteriia; order Desulfitobacteriales; family Desulfitobacteriaceae; genus Desulfosporosinus. Next base: position 10,856 of record DOPS01000083.1, on the reverse strand, counting down.
CGTATCCTAGGAACGGACATCACCGGATTTTCCCCTGAGGTTTTGGACATATTTTCCAGCTGCTCTTGGCCCGGCAACATAAGAGAGTTGGAAAATGTAATTGAGCGTGCGGCTAATTTCGTCATTAAGGGAGAAATCTCGCTAGAGCACTTGCCTTCTTACCTCCTGAAGGTAGATAGCACTAGGAACTTATCAAGAACTGAAAAACAGGACGCTGTTAGGGAAGTCTATAGGGACAAGCTAAACATTGCTGAAAAGGAGATCATTCTCGCTATTCTTGATTCGACCAAAGGCAATAAGAGTGAGGCTGCAAAGCAGCTTGGAATGAGTAGAACCCGCCTTTATGCTAGACTAAGAAAGTTGGGATTAGCATAAACGAAAGACTTCCTTTGATAAAGATTTAATTACAAGATGCTTTAAAAGAAATATCAATTATTTAATTTACACTAAATTCTTTTAAAGCATAAAAAAGGAGTATCGCTTTCTACTTAAAAAAAGTAGTTTTACCGATACTCCCTTGACCTTCAACTGAAGAGGTTAAGGGCTTCTAGGTTATCATTCCTACTGCTAGAGTTCCCCGTTTTCCTAGCGCTAACTTTCTTTGGGCTTGGGTTAGGGGCCGACCATTTTTAATCAAGGAGCTGGCTTGTGTGGTTGCCCATTCAACCAGCAAAACCTTATTTGAAGCGATCGCAGAACCTCAGGCGTCACAAAAGCGAATCTTGTCAAAAACATCACTCCGTAGAAACTGATTTGGTTCTTGGGTTTTTGTGTAAGAGTACAACGATGTTACAAGCAATTCCTACATGTCGAACAAGGCTTTACCCAGAATTTTGATCAGACGTTCAAGAGGTATCTTGAAAACTAAACCGGCTGGGTCGGACAAAACGTTGGTTATGGCCTGCTGCATCTCCTCTGGCTTTGGTCCGAATTGAAGTAAGTTTGCAGGCAGGCCTAGTTCATTTTGGAGAACCCTGATTTTTGCTACAGCTATTTGGTGCAGTTCATCCGGTGTTGCTTTCTCCTTGATCCCGAGTGCATCGGCCAATGCATTTATCTTGGGCAGGTACAGTTCCGGCAGCGCCTCCATTACTATGGGCAGCAGCACGGCGTTGGCCAGACCGTGCGGTATGTCATACATTGCGCCCAGGGCGTGGGCACAGTTATGAACCGGGATGGCTCCAAGCGACGAGAACGACATAATCGCCATACAGCTGGCGGTCAAAAGGTTCATCCGGGCGTCGACATCCGCTCCATTGGAAACAGCCTTCGCCAGATTCTGCTCAATCAGACGAATTGCCTGCAGCCCCAAGGCATCATACATCTGCCCCTGATATGGCCACGCCACGCCTTCGATAGCATGCGTCAGGGCGTCGAATCCAGTAAAGGCGGTAATCTTGGGCGGAAGCCCTACTGTCAAGTCAGGATCAAGTACTGCAATATCAGCATTAATGTATGGATGCAGCAAATTGGCTTTTACATGGTCGGTTTCATTTAAAAAGACGGCGACAGGAGAAACTTCGGATCCTGTCCCTGCCGTGGTTGGGACGGCAATGTGCTTTATTCCCAGCGGCTTGGCCAGCTCACCTACATATAATCCGGTATTTGCCGGCACAGTGTCTGCTATATCTGTAAGTCCGGAGGCAAGCAGCATTTTTACTCCCTTGGCCGTGTCCAAAACACTGCCACCCCCGACGGCCAGAATACCTTCTACAGCCAGCTGGCGTCCGATTCCCGCGGCTTTATTAACCAGGGACATTTTTGCATCCTGCAAGACTTCGTCAAATATGGTAACGATGTGCAAATCATGAGGCCCGTCGAATGATTCCATTAGTTTGTCGATAATTCCGGCGCTGATAATGCCCTTATCTGTTATAATCATCCAGCGCCGGGCGGCAAGCTCTTTCATATGTGCCGGAAGAAATGCCCGGGCACCGGGTCCTGCTGATACAGAGGTGCGAAAATCAAACCGGAAATAAGTTTGTGTAGGCATTAAATATCATCCTTTCTAGGTTGAGGCAACAGTACTAACTGAAGGCCGTGGTCACTTTCAATGGAAAACCTGTCACCCACAGAGGTAATTACAGTCAATATCAAGGTCTTACCGGTATGTAAAGCCGCCAGCCGCTGCGAGGTGTAAACCGGTACTCCATACGCTGAACCGATTTGGACCGCCGTAGGTTCCACTATGAAATTTTCATACAAATACGGGGCGGTGCCGTCGCAGCAGCCCTCCCCGATATAAAAAAGAAGGTTGCCCAGCCTGTCCTGCCGGACTTGCTTTAGCATCGCCGCCACCAAACCGTGCGCTAACACTTGCATGGCGGCTATTTTGTAGCCCAGCTGTCAAAAAGCAGCTGGTGCCAGAACCTTTGGTTAACGTCAGGAACCATGGAGGTGTGCATGTGTTTCGTTTGGGAGTATTCGAACAATACCTGATAGCCGGATTCCCTGCCAAAGCCTGATTGTTTGTAGCCGCCGAACGGAGCATCCGGCCGAAGCATATGCCAGTCGTTGATCCAGACTGTGCCGGCCCTGAGTTTGCGTCCGATATTCTGCGCTCTGGTGATGTCCTTGCTCCAGACACCGGCCGCCAGGCCATAGATTGAGTCATTGGCAATGCGGATGGCATCTCCTTCCGTATCATAGGGAATGACACATAGAACAGGCCCGAAGATTTCTTCCTGAGCGATCTTCATAGAATTGTCAACATTTTTAAAAATGGTGGGCTGAATATAAAAGCCGCCCGCCAATTCCGCCGGCAAATCGGGGATTTTGCCTCCATACGCCAGAACGGCGCCTTCCTCAATACCAGCCTGAATGTAATTGAGAATGGTATCCCGCTGTGTTTTGGATACAATCGGCCCCATACCTGTAGTAAGTTCCATGGCATTGCCAATGGCAATTGTTGAGGCTTTGGCGATTAGGCGATCCACTATGTCATCCTGCAATTCGCGCGGTACCAGTAAGCGGGTGCCAGACTCGCAAATTTGACCGCTGTGCAGGAATGTCGCAAATAGCGCCCCTTCGGAAACGAGGTCCAGGTCGGCGTCACGCAGCATGATCGCTGGGCTTTTTCCGCCCAGTTCAAGCGTCAGGCGCTTAACTGTATGAGAGGCCAGCTGCATAATGCGGCGGCCTACCGCTGTAGAGCCGGTAAATGAAATCTTGTCCACTTCAGGGTGGGTGACGATGGCCTCCCCAATTAGGGCGCCAGGTCCCGCCACCACATTGACAACTCCATCGGGCAAGCCGCATTCCTGAAAAATTTCCGCAAGCAAGAGCGTTGTAAGAGGTGTATTCGAAGCTGGTTTGATTACTATTGCATTACCCATGGCGATGGCGGGCGCCAGTTTCCATCCGGCGAGGATCATTGGAAAATTCCATGGAGTTATTAAACCGCAGATACCAATCGGCTCGCGCTCAATAATATTGATCGAAGGCCCCGGCACGGCGACGCAAGGCAATTCCTCCCGTATAGGAAAGTTATTGAGAATTTGCCCCATGATGGCAAATTGCTGCGGTAGCTGAAGAACATCACTGCCCATGGTTCTGCGAAGTGTCCCGCCTGATTGCATTGATTCCAAAGTAGCAAGTTCATGCGCCCGCTTGTTAATCATGTCGGCAATTCTGAACATTATATTTGCCCGTTCCTTATGCGACACCCGGCTCCAGGTCCCGGACTCAAAGGTTTGCCTAGCAACCCGGACTGCCTCATTCACATCTTCCAAGCCTGCCCTGGCAACGGTTGCGCAAACTTCACCGTTGGAAGGATTAATGACTTCAAACGTTGCGCCGGAGAGGGCAGGTACCTTTCTGCCGCCGATAAAGAGCGGATAAAACTGTGACATGGTAAAACCTCCTTTAATGGGTTATATGAGTATTGTATCGAAATTGTAAAAATGCTAATAAAACTCATATTTCAGATTTTAACTGACAATTCACTAGCTAAAACATTAGTGTAGTTCCCTATTTTATCTCACAACTAAGACCACCTGCCAGTTTATCTTCCAAATCAAGCACCATTACCTTCACATAAACAATCATAAGAATAATCATTTACTTGAAATAATTATGTCAGAACAAACACGTATCAGTTTACCTCACCGGTTTAAGCGCTTTTGCCCCTTGCCCTGTCTCTCTTACAAATTGCATCAGTATTACCGGAATTAAATTTATAACTCCTATAAAAATAAACCCTGCTATCGGTTTACCAGTAATGGTCATAATGTTACCAACTATAAGCGGAATAAGGAAAGCTCCTATCCGGTTAAAAGTGAATATTCCACCAAAGGCGCTGCCTGCCAGCTTTGGCCCTATCTCTTCAAGCTCTATAACAATTGATCTAAGTTGCGGCAAAGCGCAGCCGTGGCAAAACCCGCTGAGGAATGCAGCCATGTACAGAGGCCAATTCCACAAAATTGCCAGAAGCGGCGCCGTAACTGCGATGATAAGAAAAAGCGGCCAAGTAAATATCTTTCTAAGGCCAATTTTATCTGAAAAATATGGACCAACAATTAATCCCACGATAGATGCCAGGCTACCCAAGGAAGTAAATAGGCCTGCTTCGGCATCAGACATCCCCTTACTCACCATAAAAGTTGGCAGTATGCCAGAAGCTGCCATCAGCCCTCCTATAGTAATAAACTCTACAAATGAAATTAACCAAATTTCTTTGACTTTGAAGACCCGGTGCATTCCATCCCACATGGGGGGGCGCTGACTTGACTCCGCACCTGTAGTGTCACGTTCCCTGGCTGCTGCAATCCACATAATAAAAATGGCGATATTAATTACCGCAAGCAATAACATTAAATTTCTCCAGCCGCCAACCAAAGATGCACATGGAACTCCTAGGGCCAATCCTAGCCCCATACCGACAGTGACACCCAAATACAGTATTCCATTCGCCCGGCTGAGTTCTCTTGACCCAAACCACATGGCAACGCCTTTGCTCAAATTGGGAACGATTACGCCAATACCCATCCCCATTAAGAGGTTACAGATCAGAAGGCTTTCATAACTGGACGAGAAACCGCGTAACCCACCAAATACCGCGGTCCACAAAAGTGAGACACTCAATACTTTTTTATAGGCAAAGCGGTCGGCCAATATGCCCCCAATGATACAGAATAATAATACGCCTAGAGGTATTGCCGCCCAGATCACACTTATTTGTGAGTAGTTCAGCTTAAATTCCTTGGCAATGGTGGGGAAAACAGCGGAAAGAGATGTAACAGCTGCTCCGTCAACCTGCAAGTTTATTATCAGTAAAAGAATAAGCATTGCCCAGCGGTATGCCGATTTCTCCTTCAATTCCACTTAATACCACCTTTGTGCTATTATAAATAATCATTTATTCAACTACGCAAGAAAGAAACTGACTTGGATCTTTGATATTCAAAGAGTAAAGATCAAAAAATGTTCATTAGGGGGTAAATGGCTGAAACAAACTACAGTTTAAAAAGGCTTATGAATTCACCTAATTTCTGAACATCCCCGTTTATTTTCATTCGTCCGTCGGCAAATGCCTGGCGCGGATCGGAAACACCAAAGGCAATTTCCTTCCATGTATTACTAGTCACATCGATAACCAGTGACGGATTTTCTGGAAAACCGGCACGACTCTCCGCTATCCCACGGCGAACTTTGAACATATATCTTTCTCCGGTATCTGTAATTCTGAAACCAACCGACAAAACCATATCGGCGCTGGCAACAGGATCAATGTATACTGACATCATTTCAAAAACACTCTCCGATGGCACTGCATGAGCTGAACGGGCATCAGCTTTTGGTGTTATGAAGCTTATTTTACCCAGCATCTCATAGGCCTGGGAATAATAATACGACCGACCGTTAGAGTTATACATTCTGTCACCAAGTTTAAATAGCGCATGTATCTTTATCTCACGGGCGGCACTGTCTTCGGGATTAACCGCCAAAAGCATATCTGATATTTCAGCAGCCCACTGATCCTCGTCTCTGTCAAGAGCGCTTTTTGCCTCATTGAGTAGCTTCTGATGGCCTCCTGCCAGATTGATTATTCTTTTTGACCTCTCCGCTGAAGGCAGAGGTTCAAGCCCTGTTGCGTTACCGTCAAACCAGCCCAGATAGCTATTAAATATGGAACGTACCGACCATGAAACCTTGCCGTATATCTCCAGGGTTTCAATATGTTTAGTGAAGTGGGCGGGAAGTTTGATTTCCTCGGTAAGTTGATCGGGTGTTTTTCCTTTGTTAATGCCCCGTATTACAGAATCGTGAACGTACTGAATAGCATCCCGGTATAAAGTAAGCAACTCATCTATGCGTTCTGAACCACGAATGGGTTCAGTATGGCTTGGCACAAGGTACTCCGCGCCAAGGTCCCTCATTTTGTCCAGGGAGGTTATCCAGCCATGAACCGGGCGCGGCGAGGTTCCACGTATTGCGTACAGGTTCGGAAAAGAAGGATAATAATTGTCTCCGCAAAATAGTACTTTCTTTTCGGGCATCCATATAAAGATTTGGTCGTCGGTTTCCCCGGGGGCATGAACAAGTACAAATTTCTGCCCTCCAATTGTTACTTCCAAATTGTCATCAAATACCTTGGTGGGAGGAACAAAAAATGGCTTGTGCTCTTGGTGTTCGCTCCTCAAAAAAGGTCCTAGGCCACTACAGGCCACATTCCCTTTCGGAAGGTACGCTCCAAATTGCCTGCTTGACCGGGTACTCAGTATCGGCCATATTTTTAAGAACTGTGTTTTGTAGAAATCCAGGGTTTTTTTATGGGCGTAGACTTCAGTATTTTCGTCAGCAAAGGCAGAGGTTCCCATAATATGGTCCGGGTGCCCGTGGGTATATATAACAGCCAGGGTAGGCTGGTTTGATATTAAGTCGAATTCCTTTTTGACTTCCTGGGCAGCATCCATACTTTCAGTGGTATCAATGATTACGTTGCCGTGGTCAGTTACCACCAGAATGATATTGCCCAGCGCATACCCGATGGCTGAATATATTCCGTCAGTAACCTTTTCCACTCTTTTCTCAAATCGTTTAGCATAGGCTTCCAGTTCTTTACTAGGTGCAGGCTCCCAGGTAAATTCTCTTGTTTCCATAAAAACTATCCCCCCGTAAATTTTGCTCAAAAGCATGGAATCTTTCCATCTTATAAAGCTATAAACAGCCAGTCCCCAGCATTGCTTTTTCAGCCGGTAAGAGCCAGAATTATTTAACCAACTATATTGAGCTAATTCAGAAAAACCTGTAAAATACCATTACACTAAAAATTAGCACTCCCAGGGCAACAATAATTAACACTAATATGAGAAAAAGTTTTGTGCAAAGCTAAGCTTTAATTATGTTGTCTAGTTTCATTGCCAGAGCCATGTCGCCTTTAATCTTCAGTTTGCCGCTCACAAAAGCCATAGTCCCGTTTAACTTGCCTGCCACCATGTCTTTAAAATCATTTGAATCCATTGAAATCGTAATTGTCGGGCTGTCAGTTTCACCTTCATTCAGGGTGGGAGAGCCATCTTCAAGCTTTGCTGAAAAAGACATGGCATCCTCTCCACTGATATCAAACTGGAATACACCGCTTATTCCCTTGTTTTTGGCAGTGTTGTTCTTAAGAACGGTTGACAGTTCGGAATAAATTTCTTTCATAGTAATCATTTATGACTCCTCCTTTAAATATCCACATATTAATTGATATAAAATTTAAAAAATATAGTTAGAACTGCGACTTCATATTGTCATATATCACCGGCTTTCAGTCAAACATGATAAACCTTATATTTGGCAGTTACCTCTGAAGAATGGTAACTTTTTCTGAAAAAAGAATTAGTTCTATTGCTTATTTGTGTACCGCCAGATCTTCATTTTTTCCGCCTGCTTGATCAGTTCGTCGCGAAAGTCAGGGTGCGCGATATTGATTAGTTCCTCCGCCCTTTGCCATGTCGCCTTGCCTTTGAGATTCACCAAGCCATATTCTGTTACAACGTAATTGGTTATATATCGTGGTACCGTGACAGCTGTTGAAGGAGCGAAGGCAGGGACGATCCTGGATGTGAGTTTGCCGTCCTTGTCCCTGACGGTTGAATGCATGCAGCAAAATCCCTTGCCGCCGTTAGAGCGGAAAGCGCCGTAGATAAAATCGAACTGTCCGCCTACTCCGGAAATCTGACGTGATCCCTTGGACTCCGAAGATACCTGTCCAAAGAGATCCACCTCCAGACAGCCGCAGACAGAAAATACATTATCATTTTGAGCGATGACGTATGGATCGTTGGTATAGTCTGACGGGGCCGCATTACACAGGACATTGTTATTAACAAACTTGTAAAGCTTATCGCTTCCCAGTGCAAAGGTAAAGGTGAATTTCCCCTTATCGATATTCTTGCGCATGTTTGTGATACGCCCTGCCTCATACATATCCACAAAGGAATCAACCAGCATTTCCGTATGCACACCTATGTCTTTGATGTCGGATTGGGCGATCAAAGAGCCGACACGGTTGGGCATCGCCCCTATGCCTAACTGCAGACAGGCGCCGTCTCCCAACTCATCCATTATGTAATGGGCAATCTTATCATCAGTCTCCGTATAATCTATTTTGGATATTTGCATTAGCGGTGGGTTATCCCCCTCAATTATGCAATCAATCTGTGAAATGTGTAGGTAATTCTTCTGACCATGAACACGCGGCATATTGGTATTGACCTCCACTATGACCAGATCAAACAGCTCGGGTATAAGAGGATTAATAGACGTAGTTGTTCCGAAGTTAAAAAAACCATATTCATCCATCGGGTTAACTGTCACCATAGCAACATTGCGTCGACCCGGCGATTCTCTCGCTATCTTATAGGCTTCATGATAAGCAGAAGGAACGTAGAAAGTTAATCCTGCATCCGACAGCTTTCGGCCGACCATGCTGTGAAAAAAATCATTGTTAATAAAGTGCTTGTGGCTGGGATCAGATATTACGGCTTGAGGTATAAAAGTTAGCGTATTGGTACTTATCCATACATCGTTCAGTTCATTCTTTCTTCTTGCCAAGGCTGCATCGCAATTAATGGGCACCGAGGCGAATTCTCCATATTGAATGCGATCTCCTGACTTAATCCGCTTAACTGCTTCATCGGCAGTAACCAGTTTGTTTCCGTACTCCGCCTGAGGATCCATGACGGGTTTCAATATTTTTTGCACTAAACAACGCTCCCCTCATATAGTGTTGAGACATGCAAGGTCTCTGCTATATTGTTCAATAGTCATGCAGGGTCATTGATTTCCTGAATCTGCAGGAGAACCTCCTGAATTTTGGTTTGACCAGACCTTATTTTTCCCACAAGCGTTTCGGTCCGCCCGCCAATATTTGCGCTTAAACTATTAACATTCTCCAGGTTTTGAGCCACCTCGGTGGCAAAAGAAGCTATCTGCCTTATGCTGCACTCATTCTGATATAATGCCCCACCGACCTCACTGAGACTGCCCTTTGTCCTGAATCCGGTGTCCTTTGTGCTGGAGATAATTTCATTATTTTTTTCACAGTATCCACCGCATTCCAGGATAAAAATAGAAAAACTCAGCTATTGAAGCCACGGTTTTATACCCTGGGTTCAATAGCTGAGCTTATTTACTATACGGCAACCCTTTGAAAAGCCTGCCCCATAAATAACCAGCATATTCAATTAATATGTATCATTTATACCACTGTTCTCTTAGCATGTCAAGACGCTTTGATCTAATATTTAAAGAAAAAATGTACAAAAGCAGGTACTTATACTTGCTTGATTGTTTTATTCTTACTAGCAATTTCGATATACCTTTCATAACAAATTTTAAAAGCCTGTATAAAAGATTCAATGGCAGAAAATGATGCCATACTCCGTATACTCTGAACATATCCTTCAATCCCATTATCTAATTGTAACCCAATAGCCTTTGAGCGCAAGAATTTATTAATCACATCCCAGTCTATATTAACTCCGGCATCAACAATTATTGATGTTTCAAGATCTACAACCAATGTTACGACTATAACTTTGTGTTGTTCGTAGTTAGCGGAGCCTTTAGGCACTTGCGCATAACCGGCCACTAAAACTGACTTAGGCGGATACTGTTCATCCATCTTATACGCCCCCATTCTCTACATTATTCATAAAAACTCGCTTAGTAATTGTATACACCCATGAGATGTTAATGTCAAAGTAAAATAATTTCTGTTTCAAAGTTAGCAATTTAGCTTCTGTATAATTTTCACTGATCATAATTGAGAAATTCAATTATAATGTATTGTATAACCATTTTTTACTTAATTTAACTCTAAAATGGATATACCTCCCCTACCCCAAAATTAGTTTTCTTATAGTTGTCTAATCTCTATGCGCTACTCAAAACTAATTCGGCTTTAAACTTCAGCTGATATAGTCCTTTTAATAAAAGCCTTACCATTTCCCGCTGGGTTTTTATGTGCTTTTTCAGTCGTCTTAATGTCATACTGCCCTGAGAGGATGCAATATTTTTGTAGGCTAGAAGATAGAATTCCGGGTTGTAGAGGTTTCGGTACAATCGCTCGTACTGATACTCTACGTTCTGCGCTTTACTTGCCCAGGGTTTGCAACACTGCCGCAGGACTTCTAATGATGCCTCACGCACCTTTCCTTTGTGTGTTGGCGATTGGACTGCCCCCCTTTGCCATGTGGACTGCGCTACCGCCTCAGACTACTATGGGGGCTGTGTTGCCATGACGGATATTCAGGACTAATCCATAGCCGCAAATGGGCGGCGTTCCGTTTTAGGCAATCCCCGTTTAGCGGGGCTGGAACTGAGAGCATACCGCATTGTCGGATGTGACTTTCGTCGTTTTCCAC
>DOPS01000379.1:17448-18099 GCA_003512645.1 Desulfosporosinus sp. | reverse complement strand
CAAAACGGGATTTCTTTACCAAGAGTTTCCCGCGATCAGTACTCGGTCGGAGCTTCCGTGGACTTTAATAATCTCCAGCCGGGAGACTTAGTCTTCTTTTCCATAGCCGGAAATGGAAAGGTCGACCATGATGGGATCTATATTGGTAACGGCCAATTCATCAACTCTTCCAGTTCCAAAGGTGTTACCATTTATAATTTTGGCCCCTATTGGAAATTGGTTTATGTTGGTGCTAAACGAGTATTCTAATCGTTTCAATCAAACGTAACTTGATTTTGTACTTGGGAAGATAACAAAAGCACAGACCCTTAATAATCGGTCTGTGCCTTTCTTTATCTTATCCTCGGCATCCGTTTGATATAACAATGTCACTGCCATTGTTCTTGCCCATGTATCTGCCCTTTCCGATTACTCACTGCTGGGTGAGTCAAACGAACCTCACTAGCGTGTTTCTCTAAATCATTATAATTCTTTCTTAAAATATCCGATAACAACTCGTGATCATGGAGTAGGTTAATTAAGACGTGCTCATCTTTGGTCTGGGTGGTTTGGGTATTGGTGAGAATACTGAAAGGCCGATAAACGAGTGCATCTTGAATTTTTAATGTCTTGAATATTTTCCGGTCGCATTCACTGCTGACAGTCAACGAA
>DOPS01000379.1:8858-17425 GCA_003512645.1 Desulfosporosinus sp. | reverse complement strand
TTGCGAGTCCCGGAACCTTCCTCTCGTGTCACCAGACGCTCATTTGGGAGTTCAGCTAAGGTAATGCTATTCTTTGAGGCCCAGGGGTGAAAATGAGGAATCACGACTACCAATTCGTCATTCCAAAAATTCTCCACCTTAAGGTCTTTATGCTGAGGGGCTGTCCCCCCGATTAGGGCTATGTGCATTTTTTTCTCTGAAACATCTTGAGCAATCGACTCCGTATTACTGATCTTTACTTTGAAGTCCACGTCTGGGTAGGTCTTAGACAAATACGCCATAATATTGGGAAGAATATACTCTCCAATCGTTAAAGTCGCACCGAGATAAATAAGTCTTCTCTGATTAAGTCTTTTCTGATCTTTTGCCCGGACGCTCATCTCCTCTTTTAAACTCGTAAGAATGTCCAAGATACTTCGAATACGCGCATAGAAAATTTCACCCTCTTTGGTCAGAGTAACCCCTTTATTGGTACGGTCGAAAAAACGAACACCATACTCGTTTTCCAGACTCTGAATCTGCAAACTGATACTGGATTGACTCATGTGGAGATTCTTAGCTGATAACGTAATGTTATTGGTTTCTGCCACCTCTTTAAACACAAGAAGGTGTTGTTCCATGATGATGCAGCTCCCTTCCTAAATCCTAAATCCTATATCCACTATATCTATAATTTAAGTTCTCTCCACTTACGAATGCATCCACCTTAATTTTAATGTCCGACTTTTAGGATGCACAATCTCCTACTAGAAATGGTTGTCTTAAGGTACTAAAACTATACACTTAGCACGTTATTAAATAAAAAAATTAAGACATGCCCTTTTAACAGACAAGCCTTAACTATTTTTTATTATATTCCCATTTCAACCTCAACGTTAGAGCCCTTTTTCTGCAGAAGGCTCCATAATGACCGACGCGTTATGTTTGGGCAAAAAAAACGACGCGCTTTTAATCTATTGCTGTTGCCCGCCTAAAATGAGCAGTCGCTGCCCCCCATACAAACCATTAACGCTAATCATTTTTAATTAGCTTTTTTTCAATCAAATCACATAATTCATTAAACAATACACCGTCTTCAATTTTCATGTTCGCTTTACGCAAGTATTTTAAAAACTCAATAGGAATGCTTTCTTTCGAATCAACCTTATTTGCTACTATGAATTCATTTATTACAATTGTAATTGTCCCCCTATCTTCTCTAATAACTATTTGCATGTTTTAGCCTCAGTTCTTTAAAAATAATTATATGATTCCACTGCATAAACCCAGAAATTGCAAAAAAGGTTTTCTTACCATTTGAAAAAGTCATTCGTCTATTCACACTTCCTATCATTGAGCCATTTCCACTCCGTTATGCAAAATTTATTATCATCTATCCGTCACTGGTCTTTCAGTGATCGCTGCTTTATGTATTGGTTTGATAGAATTAACTCAGAAACTTTCCCTCTTAATATCAAGGCGATGGTATGCTATCCTAAAATAGAGGATTATACATCTACTAAGTGAGGAATAATCCTTGAATTTACAAAATTCCCAATGAAAAGGGGCTGTAACAAAACAAGTTGCAACCCCCTTATCAGGTTATATAATTGGCCCACTTCCAGTTACACAATGTCTGGATCCCCTCAATAGAGTAGTGCTCTCCTAAGCATAAACAAACTTACTAATTATTAACGACCCTGTAACCAGCCTCATCAACGGCTTTTGCAAGGGATGTACGATCAGCGGTTCCAATAACCACTGCCTGTTTATGAGCTAAATCCACTTCTGCCTGAGTAACTCCAGGGACTTTCAATAACGCCTTCTCAACTGAACTTTTGCAGTGTCCACAAGTCATTCCCTCAATTTTTAATACAATCCCATCTTGGGGATTCAAGGTATTTCCCCCAGAATGGCCTTTATTCGAATTTCCACAGCAACCACACATTTTTAACAATCGCTCCTTTTTTTACTTAGAAATAATCTTTAGGTCTTTGCCTTAATTAAGGTAGTATCAAATAGATTTCAGATCCAGCAATTCCTAATGTTAGAAATTCATCATGTTGCTACCTGTATTTACTGTTCCACTTCCATTCATCATAGAGCTTCCAGAATTGGTATTCCCGCTTCCGTTGCTCATCATGTTTCCTCCGTAATTATTCATGAATTGATTCATCTTATCAAGGTTATCTTGTCCCATTTGGGCCTTAACATTCGGGTCTGAATTCATGAGATCTTGCATCGCCTTAACATCCCCTGTTTGCATGGCGTTCTGCATCCCCGTTGAATTATGAAGATCTTGCATGGCCGTTGAATCCATTAAAGTTTGATGTTGACCTGGTGAAAAGGTTTGCTGCATGAAGCCTTGCATTTGACCCATCCATCCGCTGCCTTGTTGCTGAGTCGTTCCAGCGAGAGCTGGTAATGCTATAAGCCCTACTGCTAAGGTTGCGGTTCCTACGATTACCGTGATTGTATATTCCCCCTAATTTAATCTTCATTCTACAATTTTGCTTCATTTAGTTTACTGATCTTCCATGTCCTTAGTGTAACTCTTGGATACGATCATCTCATGAAAAAGTTGTGAATTTCTCATGAAGAATGAAATAAATAAACCCTTCTATCTGAAGGGTTTATTTATTTGCTTTTGCTAGCTCATCTATTATAGGTTTATGAAAGAATAAGAGGGAGTCTATATTAAGGGTGGAATAGACGAAATATCTAAGTTCCAATGCCAAGAGTGGAAATCTGCTCCAGACCGGATTACCACTGTATCAAACCCTGTCTTCCAACGCTTGCTTTTCTTCAGATACAATTTCAATATATTTTGGCAGTCCCACCATTTTAAAAACCTTTTCATAATGGGGGTTTAGATTGCAAACAATAATTTTTTGATTATTACTTTTCCTTGCTTCTGATATAATACCAATTAATATAGCAATACCTGTGCTGTTAATGTCCCCCACCCGGGCAAAGTTATATATAAATTTAATGGTACCCCGGCGAGACGCCAAGGTGTAGGAAGAGATCATTTCCTCTTCCCCCTGCCGGGTAAGGTCTCCTGATAGGTCGAAAATTAAAGTTTTACCTCCGGCATCTCTGGTCTTTACATTTAGCTGTGTTTCCACGGGCATTCTCCCTCCAATTATTGAAGTATTTCATTGATCCTTTGTTGAATTAAAATACATAATCAATCTGATGGTTTTATGTTGAGTTCCCGTCAACAATTCCACCTTATCCACCAATTTCTGCATGATAAAAAAACCCCACCCCCGGGTAGTACACTTACCCTCCAACCGGTCCTCCAAGCTGGGAGGTTGTCCATTTATAGTAATCGGCCACCCACCGGAATCCTGGTCTTCTACGTCAACTTGTAGTGCCTCCGGCAACTTCTTGATAATAACCGATACTGGTTTACCGGATATGTAACTATTGCCATGCTCCATGGCGTTGATACAAGCTTCCTCCAGAGCAGTTTGCAAGTCCATCACCCTACTTTGACTTAAACCACATCCTACAGCCATTTCCCCTGCCCCCTGCAGGGCTATCTTTTCAAACCCCGGCACACTGGGAAAGGTTATCAGCACCGTATCCTCCGGCCAATTTTTCAATTTGTTTCACCTCCGTTGGCAACTTGTCCCTGTAATGCCACGAGAGTAATATCGTCATATTGATCAGAACTACCAGTAAAAATATCCAGCGTGTTTTGCAAATAAGCCACTGCCTCGTTTAATTCAATCGGGGCTGTTTTAACTAATTCCTCGAAACGTTCAAATCCCCAAAACTCTCCTTGGTCATTAGTGGCCTCCACCAGGCCGTCACTGTAGAAAAATAATATCTCACCAGATGCTAAGGAAATGGTAATTTCTTCATATGTGCTATCCTCAAAAACCCCTAAGGGCAAACCGCATACATCCAGATACCTTACTTTCTTCTCCGCCGGACTGAAGAGCAGTGGCAGCGGTCCGCCTGCATTGGCAATACGACAACATTTATTAGCCGGGTCTAAAATGACGTAAGTCAGAGTCAAAAACATTCGCGGGGGCATCAATGGGATGAGCAACCTATTTAGTAGATTAAGCGTCTCCCCAGGAGTAACCTTTCCCTTGGTTGCATTATGTAATGCACCCATACCCACGACCATCATTAATGCCGCCGGCATCCCCTTGCCTGTTACATCACCTACTGCAATGCCCAGCAAATTGTCTTGGAGAGGGATAAAGTCGTACAGGTCCCCTCCTACCTCTCTAGCCGGAGTAGCCTTAGCTGTAATACTCCAGCCGGGTAATAGTGGAACCCTGGCTGGAAGAAAACTTTGCTGCACCCTCCGGGCCAACACCAGTTCTTCTTGAATGATTTTATGAGTCATTTGCAATTGTTTTATTGCTTCTTCCAACTCCCTAGTTCTATCTTTAACTTTTTGCTCCAGCCCGAAGGTAAGCTCATTTATGACTGTTTCCCGGTTGGCCAACCCCTGTGCCATATCATTAAAGCCCAGAGCCAGATAACTAAATTCGTCTGTACCAGTGAAATGAACTCTGGTGGTAAAATCACCGGACTGAATCTTACCCATGCCTGTGTCCAAAAGATGCACCGACCGGGATAAATAGCCGGAGAAAAAATAACCTATAGCGGTGGCACAGATAATACCCATGGCAGCCAACAAAGCTATCACTATTTGAATATTATTGGAACTGTTCACTACTTCTTTTGTATATACAGCCTGTACTATTAACGCCTGATTCTCCTTGGTCCAAGCAAAACCCAAAAGTAATTTCTTTCCTGGCAAATACAGCCAACCTTCAGGGTGTTGCCTTGTTTGTTGCAGTATTTCTACCGTGTTCAATGGGATGTCGGAAATGTTGGAGTACAAAATACCTCCTTGGTTATTTATTAAGATTAGATGTCGATTAAAGTGGGGTGCCATCATTCGCAAGTATTGATAATTATTTTGTTGAATGAAGGATAGTCCGGTCATAGCAATATCCTGAGCATTTGCGGCCAGGTTATTCCCCGCTTTTTCCTTGTCCGAAACGTCAAGCTTATACCAGCTCACCCCTGCTATAACTATTAAGGGCACCACCGCCAATAATATATATGAAAACATAATTTTTTGTTTAAGGGTAAATCCTCTGGCTATCCTTGTTGAAAAAAGTTGATCCATTTTATCAAATTGAAAATACGCTAAGAAAAAACGTCTGGTTAAATTTTCAGTCAAAAATATTTTTAAAAGAGAATGACTGGCACAAAGATAGATATTTAGGATAATCAATATTAAGGCTTCCGACGGGGTAAAGACATGTCCCCCTGAAGCCATATAAAACATAGTAACCCCAGGTATAATAGCAATACAAAGGGTATGAACCAATAGTATCCTCAAAAAAAATAGTAAGGGCAGTTTTTTTATGTAAATCAAAGCTTCCTGGTTTTTCCTACAAGAAACTTGGAAATGCTCTGGGTCGGGTAAGTCTCGTAAGGGTGTTAAAAGCTTTTTCACTACAAAAAGATCCGTAAGGCCAGCCAATACCACCCCAAAACCCAGTGGGGCAAACAAATGCTGGTAATTCAAGGAACCCTGGGGATGAATTACAAGGTATGCCGGTATCCCAAGGATAAACAAGAAAAGAAGTCCAATGCAGCTTTGTTTAATTTCAGACAAGTAAAGTTTTTTATAGTTATTCATAGCTACTTCCTCTCAATACTTCCTGATATCTTGGATATTTACCAACAAGATATCTTTCCACCGTCACACCTCCCAACCAGGTAGTCCGGAGCGTAAATACACGGATATACCATATTTACTCTCCTAATCTTGCCTTAACGAAACAAAAGTATCGAAATAGTCAGTAAGTAGCTAACGGCTCCGGCAAAGGTTAGCACCGAATACTTTTTTTCCGTTGCAGTTAACGCCCTGCGAGATGCTCCTATACAAATTAAAGTCCCTATAAAACCCGCTGACAAGACTAAAATCCTCAAAAAACTTAATAATGAAATTAATACTAGCTGACTTTCCACCACACCATTCATTAAATGGTGTAAATATAACAGCAAACTTGGCAGCATGGGAAGAAACTGTAGTTGATAGGCAAAATGCGCGGCCAATACCAGGGGTATCAGGCATAATACTAACCTTATTCGGGGCATTGCTTCCTCTTCAGTCAAAAGGCTACGTATGGCCCACCAGCCGGCAAACCCTGTACCAAAAACAATCGCCCAAAAAATAATGGAAAAGGTAGCGATACTATTATGTATAAATTGGTATTTGTCATAAAGTAATACTGGTATTAATTGTGCCCCGAAGATAAGCACAAAGATGGCCATACCACGGTTAACATGGCGGGTAAGCCAAATTTCCCTGGCAGGCGGTCTAATATTAAGCATAATGGAACTATGCGGACAGTTTATTACACAGTTCATACATAATTTACAGGCTACATTGTTATCCACAAAAGATAAGTGCTGGAATAAAGGGCAACCCGCCACTCCCTTACTTCCTTTATAACAGTCAAAGGTAGTGCATTTATGACGGCATATTTCAGCCTTGGAGCGCAATTCCAAGGGGGCTACCATGGAACAAACGGAAACCATGCCTCCCAAAGGACAGATATGCCGACACCAGGTATGCCTGGGGTAATACAAGGCCGCCAAAACTGCGCCTAGGGTAATAACGAGCAATAATAACCCCGTGGCCGGAGGAGATTCCCTGATTCTGCTTACTTCTTCAACCCAGAAAATAAGAGAAAATAATAACGACATAATGATGTAATCGTATTGTTTGAGAAGACGGGGCACCGGCCGATTAAAACTAAAACGTTTTTGAACCATATCTGCCGTGCCTGCAAAGGGGCATATTGAGCAGGTGAAACGTCCTGCTAGGGCAGAGGAAAAAAGCAACGCAGGCCAACCTATGGACCAGACGGCCCCTAACACTAGGGTTCCCACAATCCCGCCCTGAGTTGCGGAAGCCACTAGTATAAAAATCCAAAGGCCACAACTAGCTGCCACCTGAGGTATTCGAGGGTATATACGGTTTTTAATTAGCCGGTTTACCGACGGAAATTGCAGTACATCCAGCGCTATGCCGGGGTTTTCCAAGATTACACCAGTAAAAATATGCTCAGCGTTTATTTCCCCGCCATCGGCTAATACTAGTGCCCTCTCCAGTATTTCCTCAAGTTCAGCCACATTGGATTGGGTGTATTTATAGTTTAGAAGCTTTTCCTGGGCTTCCTTGGTTATGGTAGGCAATGGGTACTGGTGTTTCTTGGTCAATTTCCTTAAAAGTGATGAACAAAGTAGAGGAATATCCCGCATTCTATCTCTTAGAGAAGGTAACATTAAAGAATTAGCTAGAAGACGGGTAAATTCATCCGTATTTAATAGATCAGCCCAATTACTGGGCTCAGCGGGTTCCCTAGAGATGATCATTATTCTGACATCCAGCAGATTATCTTCCATGTAGGCGGCTAGTCTAATCAGCACCAGGGGACTCAAAAGGTCAAAATCCTTTAATATTAGAGTACCTCCGGCAGCAAGTTCCAAGTAACCGAACCTGTTTAGCCCCAATCCTTGAATAAAGCCGCCAATACCACCAAAAATTCGCTCTCCTAACTCATCATCCAGCATATCCCCACATTCCACAGTTATGAAAGGCCTAATATTGTCGTCGTTATCTCTATGGATAAGCCATGCCAGCAATTCTTTACCTGTACCTTTTTCACCGACTAAATATAGCGGTTGCCTTAATGGAGCCAATTGGCTGATGAGCTTTCTGTATTGCCTAATTTTTTGGTGGTTACCTGCCAATTCCACGTGTTTGTTTTGCTTTTCTTCCGTTAAGAGCCGGGCATAAAGGTTTTCCTTGCGACGGTATACCCAGTTTTTCTCATCCGCTTCTTTCAACCGGGTAATTAAATCCTGTACCATTATATTAAAAACTTCCGGTGTTTTTTGGACAATTTCCGAAAAAGCTGCCAAAGGCAAAATAAGCACTTGCCCCCTTTCCAGGGCCGTCAGCTGATAACCTGGCGCTACGGTATCCCCTGTGGNNTCATCGCCAAAAGAAAGCCGTAAGCGCCCCTTGATCGGTAAAAGCCATTGCCCCTGAGTAACTTTTCCTGTATGTATTTTTTCTCCCGGGAAAATCTCAATGACCCGTCCCAATTCTATTAAGTCTGCCATGACTTTAGCATCTATATTATCTCTGATAATAGTCATTTTATTGCCTCCCAGGTTAATAAATGAGCATCTATTCTCTTTCGCGTCTTATATAAGATTAATAGTAATTAATGGATATTTCATAGTTATTCGACAAAATTCAATAGTTTCCTTTTTTTGAACTAACTTTCTGTTTTCACAGAACAAGGTCGAAAGCGCGATATAACTTGCTTCCAACCTTATGATAGATTATATGTACATAGGGAATAATCCTCTATGTATCTGGAATTTGTAAATGTGAATGAGTCGCGAATTTCTCATGAAGAAGGGACCCCGCTTAAAAAGCAGAGTCCCTTCTTTTTAAATTTAGATCAGGAGGGCATTGTCCCTTGGGATTTATTTTACACTTAGAGCTTCCTTTACCAAGGGTT
>DOPS01000379.1:0-8808 GCA_003512645.1 Desulfosporosinus sp. | reverse complement strand
CCCATCATATTATTTTGTACGTCGCTATCTTTCATCACATCTACCATCACAGGCATCATTTGTGAAGACCCCATTATTTTTACCATGGACTGGCGAGTATATGGTGAACTAAAAACATTCATCATTTCCGTAGGATTGCTCGTCATATATTGAGTCATGTTGCTGGTGTTCATCATACCCTGATTTTGGCTGCCACAACCAGCTAGACTTAACATGGCAATAGAAATTAGAGCTACAAACATTATAACTTTTTTATTCTTCTTCACAACCATCATCTCCTACTCTTTAAATCGCTTTAAATAATTTCCATTCATTAGACAAACTAAACCAAAGGGCAAGGGCTCTCATCCATTACAATCTAACAAATGAGCGGCTAGCAGAGGACAAGAAGTAAAAAGAATGTCCTCCGGCTGAATAATACGAGATAAACACGATAACTTTACAATAGTTCCTAAAAGCGGTCACCTCCTTAAAAGACTGAAGTGCTAGCTCGATATTGTACAATTCTTACCACTATTTTTAGCTTTTAAAAGCGCTTGGTCTGAAGCAACAATAACGTCATGAATATATTGCCCATCGTCCGGATAACTCGAAACGCCCAAGGAAACAGTTATCTGGGGATATGCTTGATTATCAAGTTGACTTATTTCCGACCTAATTTTTTCAGCCATCTTCATCGCGTTCTTTTTATCGCAATCCAATAAAAGCAGGGTTATTTCCTCCCCGCCATATCTATATACTCGGTCGGTCGCGCGGACACAGGCTCTAATAGTCTCTCCTACCTTTTTGAGTACATTATCCCCAATGTCATGGCC
The DNA here is from genome assembly GCA_003512645.1 of Desulfosporosinus sp. Lineage (GTDB taxonomy): Bacteria > Bacillota > Desulfitobacteriia > Desulfitobacteriales > Desulfitobacteriaceae > Desulfosporosinus. The sequence goes on along the minus strand of DOPS01000379.1, from coordinate 7,993 downwards.
AAAGTGATTGTTGAAATCCCTGAAATTATCAATATCGAGAAATATTAAGGAATATAAGCCACTATAGTCAAACTGTTTTATATCCTGATCAAAAGCCCTTCGATTTAGAAGTCCAGTTAAGTTATCCGTCATCAGGCTAACCTTTAATTGTTGGTTTAACCTTTTAACTTTCTCAAGCCTTTTATAAAAAAGAACAGCCACAATAAAATTCGTTAACCCAAACGAAGCTCCCATTATGATGCAATGCAAAACAAGATTATTGAATAATGGCATATCCATGAAATACAAGAGTACTACTGAATAAAGTATCCCAGTAAATACCATAGCTATTAACAGCCATAATTTACTCATACGGTAAAAACTCCCTCTTCTTAAGTGATCGCCAAAAGTTTCTTTTCACATTCTAAAAAAGCTTCCACCACCTCCGGATCAAAATGCTGGTTTTTATCCGCTACAATTCTATTCATCGCTTCTAGATGGGAGAGTCCTTCTTTATAAGATCTCTTAGATCGAATTGCGTCATACGCATCGCAGAGGGCGAAAATCCTTGCTTCCAAAGGAATCTCCTCACCCCCAAGTCCCTCAGGGTATCCTTTTCCGTTAAATTTCTCGTGGTGATATGCGCATATATTCATCCCCATTTCGAGAAAAGACTCCGTTAAATGGTATTTTTCAATCGTCTCTCTGAGGACATTTTGACCAGTGAGTACGTGTTTCTTCATTTCATCAAACTCTATATCCGTCAATTTGCCATTTTTCAATAAAATAGCGTCGGGTATTGCTACTTTACCAATGTCGTGCAACGTGGCCGCGTAATAAAGATTGTCTAAAAAGTCACGAGTAATAACCTTTTTATACCTTTTATGCGTGCTTAATTGACGGGCTAAGATCACGGCATAATCTCTTGATCTTTCTAAATGCTTCCCCGTCTCTGGATCACGCCCCTCTGCCAAAGTGGCAAGTGAAAAGACGATAGCCTTTTGGGTGTTAATCGTCTTTTTCAAGACTGAAAAATTTGTAAGGATGCTGAACACGACTAAGCTGAGAAATAACAGAAACAAGGCTCCGAACAGATAAATTAGTTTACCTAAGGTTACTTTCAATAAAGGATATTGATGATATGCGGCAATAATAAATGGTTGATCGGCAAAGATCTTAACCTTGGAATAATGGATCATTTCCAGCTCAGTAACTGGGTACCAACCAGAATTACTCGTTAAGGCATAACCAAGGTTTTTGATATTGAACGTTCCAACTTTCTGATCGAAGAAAATATCTACGCCATCATCCGTATGAATAAACAATTGGTTGTTGGGGAGTATCTCAAAAACGTTGACTAAATCAAGATCAATGAACAAGACTCCTTTTTTCACCGCTCTATCATCGGATAAAGGCAAAGCAAGTGTCATTAATACCTGCTTCGTTATGTTAGTCCCTTCTTCTTCTGTCGCGAAATAAATTGACGAAAGTGCTATCTGCTCTTTCTCCAATGCAACAGCTTTTTTAAAAAGTTCCCTATGTATCTCACGATTACTTAAGCCATTAGGCCAAAAAAGTGGCCTTTTCGTTTCGCTTTCTACCTTTAACATCTCTGCACCAGACAGATTTGTGACCGTCATCTGGTACGATTGTTTACCCTCCAAAAAACCCTTGAGCACTTTCTCTGCTCCACTTTTTTTTAGCGGGTCAAAATCTTTGGCAAAGTACGATTTTATATCTGGTAACGCTAAGACAAAGTCTAAGTCCCGCTGAAGATCTGAAAAATAATTGCTTATAATCGTTTTCCCCGAAGTTACTTCAGCCATGGTTTTTTGACTTCTCCATTGTGCTTCCTCTTCATAGACCTGTCTCGTCCCTAGGTATAAAGATATCCCGAAACCTACTAACAAAAGGAGGATGACTATGAGATATACCAGGTTCTGGCGTATTAATTTTCTTATTAAGAATGAATCTCTTCCTAGCTGAGTAGGGAAACGCTTCATAATTTTGTTGTCCTTTGTCCTTAATTTAATAATACCAATGGTTCCCACTTGACATAACCTATTATAGCAGTTATACAGCCGAAGTTGTGAATAAGATATGAATTTGTCTAAAAAAATATAATAATGGGAGTTGATATGGTTCAGTAAAAAGAATAATACCCAACCCCGCCAGAGAAAACAAATGTGTATTGCAACTGCTAAAAAGTATATCGGTGTTTCATATTTATGGAGTGGGTCATCTCCTGAGATGGGTCTTTACCTTGGGGAGATGACTAAAGCTCGGACCCTTAATAATCGGTCTGAGCCTTTAGTCATAGCCATGTTCAACAATCTGCGGGACAATTCCAAGTTCCCTAATGCATGTACACTATGCGATACCAACCCCGCCGCGACAAAGATCAAAAGCAATCCTGTCACCAAGAAGAATTTCTTCAGTTCCAATTTTACAGTCGATTTGAATAACAAGACTTCCATAACCGCTGCCAAAATTAAACCGATAACGGCCCCAATCAGTGAGAAGAGATGATGAGTTCATGAAAAAGGGACCCCGATTAATACTCATTCGGGATCCCTTTCTTCCTAAAAACGACCAGAGAGATTTATACAGTAACCTATTTTTTGGCCTCTGCCGGAACAACAATGGGGGCCAGTATGCTATCTTTGAGCATCTCAACACATTGAGCCATATAAACTCCGACTTTTTCCGAAGGATCCATTGTCGGGATACCAAGTGCTCGGGCGACGAGTTCGGTTAAATCCATTTGTTGGACCTCCGTTCCCATAGCGTGACAGGTTGCGTTAAATTGTGATCCACACCCCGCACAGTTGGTCACGAGGTATTCCAACCAGTTGCAACCGCTTCCTCTACACGTTTCATTCCGCTTTGAGCAACCGTGGGCAAGGAATCAAACGCAGAAACGAGTCCACAGCATAACCCCTCTTCCTTGATGTGTTCCATTTCGCGAAATTCAATGCCCGGAATAGCGCGAATAACACTTCGGGGTTCATCATAGTGCCCAAACCAACGCCCAACATGACATGAATCATGGTAGGTAATCGTGTTGCTTAGAGGGTCCGTAAACTTCAGGCGGCCATCCGCGATAAGCTCGCTTAAAAAGACAGTGATATGCTTAAAGCGAATGTTACATTCAAGCCCCATTTCCAAGGCCATTTGCTGATAGTTTTCATTAAAAGTCGCGTAGCAGCCTGGGCAGGAAAAGATAATCGTCTCAATACCGGCTTCTTTAAACATTTCCAAATTCTCTCCAACAAGGTTTTGGAAGTCTTTCTTATATCCTCCTAAGGTTAAATAAAGTCCACAGCAGCGTTCACGCTCCCGGAAATGAACAAAAGGAATTCCGAGATGATCCATAATACGGGTCGCGTTTTGCGCCATATTGTCCATGATCGTGCCTGCCCAGCAACCGGACCAATACGCAATTTTACCGTGGGTTTCTGTTGGAACATCCAGCCACTTTAAGCGGTCTTCCGCAGGGACGCCCCAGAAGTTACCCGTATTAAGCACGTTGTCACGGATGATTCCAAGGCCGGTATTCTGTAGTTTATTCTTGTTGAATTCGTAACGTAACGCCATCCAGTGGTGGGCATTNNTATTTGCCGCGTGGAGAGTTACTTTCCCAGGGAATAGCATCAAATACCGTACAGACATTACGACAATAGCCGCATTGTGCGCAGGCAAACGTGTCATCTGTCAACCCGTCGTCGAGCGGCGAGGTAAAATCATTCCCTTGCCACTTCATGAGTAAACGCCCGGCAAGTCCAATCAGGCCGCTCCCAGCATTCGCAACTTTCATGGCCGTGGAAAGCATCTTTGTTGGGGATTGTTTATCCATTGAGATAGGAATTATCTTGCCAGGATTCATGATCCCCTCGGGGTCGACAAATTGTTTGAAGTCCCAAATATTTTTTAGGCGCTCTTCACCATAAAACGTTTTGGCGCGATCGGTAAAGTACATCCCGACGCTAAAGACTTTACCCCCATGTTTTTCACCACTATCCATAACATCCAAGGCACAAGCGTAAGCCAGCGGAAAACCAAGCTTTCTTTCGTCTGAAAGCATAAAACCTAAGATGGAGATTTGGTCATGCCCAACCATTGTTCCCTCAAGGGCAAATTCCCCTTTGAATTTACGTTCGACTTCTTGGACAAAGGTAGCAACTTCTGTAATTGGAATGACTACCTCACTGGCAACTAAGGTCGGACCAAGCTTTTTGAAGCGCATGGGATAAAACTTATCGTTCCACTCCTCAACTGCTAATTTCTCCCGCATAATTTTTCCACTATACTTTGTTGTGAGCTCCCGAATCGGGTTCTCTACAGAAGACCGACGGGGTTTTGGAAAAACCATCGTGACCAAATACTGGTCTTCGGGCAAAACATAATGCTCAAGGGCCTTTTGTTTAAGGGAAACATAAGCTGGTGTGGATAAGCCGACGTTCCAGAGCGGCACATTTTTCTCCGAGAGGGCTTTCAAAAATTCAGAGGCGCTTTGCATGTTCGGAAAAGCCGAGAGGATCACACTCTCTTCATCTTTTTCCCGTGCCCGAACTGTAACGCTCACGATCGATCCCGTGATTCCGCATAAACTGTAAACCTGGAACAAATCCTCGCCAACAAACGTTTTTAAATGACCATTGGGTAACACTATCTCCACCGAGACGATGTTCTGAAGACAGTCTCCAAATTCATAACTGCCATACCCGCTCCCTCCCTGAGCAACCCAACCAGCAACTGTCGAACTGTTTGAACTCGAAGGAAACGCCCGCAATGTTAATCCGCGATTGCTTAACTCCTTCTCCAAATTGCTCCAGATTACGCCAGGTTCAACCGTAGCCGTCATGTTTTCCGTATTGATATCTAGGATCTTGTTCATTCTGACGAAGTCCACAACAATTCCGGCCTTTACTGGAACACTGCCCCCAAACCCTGCAGTTCCTGCACCTCTGGGTACAACGGGAATCTTTTCTTCCTTAGCAAGTTTGGCAAGTGCTATAACGTCGTTCACACTTGTGGGTTGAACAACGCCATCCGGAGTACACCCAATCATTGCCCGAATTTGTTCAGGCATGATCCCCATATCATGAGAGTAAACCACTCTTTCAACTCTATTAAAGCGCACACGATCACTAAATATCTCTTGAAGTTTAGACATCTGAACCGTCGTTAGATTTTGCTTCACTTTATTGTTCTCCTTTCAATTTGCAGCACTACCATACGAGTTTAATAAATTTGCACAAATACTTAATAAATGTTCAAAAAAATAATAGCTAATTCTCAACAAGTGCTTATTTCCACCAATCTACCCCTTCCTTTAACACCCCATTTTTAAACCATTAGTTCAAATTAAATGAACTTATTTTTAATGATTGCCAACTATTTCGACATCATTTCTTTGATTCCTGCCCGCTAATTAAATAAATTTATGTTTTTCATCTCTGCCGATACAAAAAAAATAGACCTCCCGAGTTAGGAACTCAAGAGGAAATAAATTCTCATGTCGATTGAGCGGATTAGAGGAAGTGCTTAATCCAAAAGTGATCGATTCCGTTTATAGAACTGAATATAATTAAGAATAAATTTTAAATCTCCCGCTCCCAAATCCCTAACTGCCCGGAGGACTGATTGTACCCTTGGATCTCCCAAGAGAGACAAGACATCAGTATTTAACGAGGCGACTAGGTTATCTACATCTTCTTGTTCTAAGAGAAAATAACAAACCGATACTCCCAAAGCCTTAGCTACATTTTCTAATGTATCTAAAGATGGCTCAGCCTGATTATTCTCAATCTGACTAACCATTGCAGGAGTTATTTCTGCCCGATCTGCCAAAGCAACTCCAGTAAGCCCTTGTTTTTCCCGTTCACGACGTACACGTTCCCCCATCGAAAGCGCATCTGCCGATTTCTCCAAAAAATATCGCACTGTGACACTCAAAGCCTCACCCAAACGGTCTAACGTCTCTAAGTCAGGTTCCTCTGTCCCCTCTTCATAGGCCTGAATGCGTTCTGGCGAAATTCCCGATAGTTCACTGAGTTCTTCAATCGTTAAGCTTCGTCCCCTGCGAATAAAGCTTATTTTTTCGCCGCATACCTTTTCCGTACCAATCTCAAATAGATAGGTGGGAGAAATATTTAAGACGTCGGAAAGTTTCTTCACCATTGCTACCGATGGCTTCTTTACCCCTCGCTCAACTGCACTCAAAAACGAACAAGAGACTCCCAACTGATCTGAAAGCACTTGAAGTGTGAACCCTCTTTGTTTGCGAAAATCCCGGATCATTGTTCCTAAAGCCATATTTCATCCGCCTTATTTTAATTAGAATCAACCTTTATTCGTGTTGATTAAGTAGCCCCTTAAAAAAGATATCTCATTTAATATAGCATAAGTCCAATAAACGTGTATAGCCCTATCACGATCAGTGATAGGGCCGTAACCAATATTTGCTCTATCCCACTTAGGTGGAAGGTCTATTAGGCTTAACTTACAGCTTGGTTTTATGACAACTGGTACAGTTAGGGCGATCTAGATGCTTTGTTATCTTTGCACCGTTAGCCCCGCTTTCATGACAGGACTTATAGTCCATGTCTTGGGTAACCTCATGAGGAATGGCAGGACTTTTAGATACCCTTTAGCTAAGCCAGTTCACTTTCTCGCAATACTCCTTGGCAAAGTCAGAACAGCGGCAGAAANNCAATAACAATCATACCCACACTACTCCACTGTCCCGAAGTCCAATTGAATAGATAGCGTGCACCATCCCCTCGTAAAAATTCTAATCCGAACCGCCCTAGTGAATAGAGTACAATATAGGTTAAAAAGAGGATGCCCCTCGGCAATTTGCGCCAACGCGAAAGGATTATGATCAGCGCAAAAACAACCATGTCCCATTGCCCTTCCCATACTTCTGCCGGCCATAAAGGTTGGCTGCCATAGGCATCATATGCTGGAGTTCCCGAGGGATAAACCAAACCAAAACCTTGATTAGTCGGGCTACCATAGGCATCCCCATTAAGAAAGCAAGCAATTCTTCCGATCCCCTGCCCTAAGATAATCCCAGGAGCGGCAATATCAGCCATTCTCCAAAAATCAAGCTGATGCTTACGAGTATAGATCCATCCTACAATAAAAGCCCCAACCAGACCTCCTTGAATAGCCATACCGCCGTGCCATATCATAAAGCTTTCGGCAAGATGGAGGGAATAATAGTCCCACTCGTAGAAAAAGACCTGCCAAACACGTGCTCCAATAATGGCTCCAATCACAGCAAAGAGAACCAAGTCTAAAAGATGCTGGCGGTATTCCTTCTCAGAAGAGGCTAAATGATAAGCTACCGCTAAACCAATTAATATGGCAATGGCTACCACTAAACCGTAAGATCTTAGAGAAAATCCCCCGATGCTAAATAACGTTTGCAGCAAATCTTGTTCCCCCTCTTTTTAATTCATAGTATTTATACCGGATTAGTATAAATTAATTGTAGGTTTCCATGTCCCTTTTGTCAAGTACACTCTTTATACAAAAATTCCTTGTGCCACAACATACTCATCCAAAAATTCAAGATCCGAATATGCCGTTAGCAGGAGTAACATAAAAGTGGCTAAGGATTTAATCCTCAGCCACCTTTTGGGCTACTACTCATTTACCCTCAATATCCTTTTTCCGGCTTTGATACTCCACCGAATCTATCTCACCACGCGCATATCGTTCACTCAGAATGTCCATTCCACTCTGCTTACCTAGCCCTCCTGTATTAATGCGCGAGTTATTACGACGAAATAGATAGATACCAAGTAAAATAATCCCAATCCAGAAGATGAGCATTCCTATCCCCATCAACCCATATCCACCGCTTCCATAACCACCATATCCACCATATCCACCATATCCCCAACCACCCATCATATTACCCCAGCCACCCATCATATAAATTCCTCCTTTAAACTAATTTTCTGTAAATACAGCCTAGATGCTGACTTCCATAAAGTAAACC
>DOPS01000370.1:0-2657 GCA_003512645.1 Desulfosporosinus sp. | reverse complement strand
AGCCGAAAGGTTGTATGTAGCTGAGTAGATATCTTGTAAGGTCGAACGAATCATGAGTATGGGTGGTGACCTGCTTGATTATGGTCGAAAGATCATAGTTGGGTAATAAGCGATCTATATTGGTGTTAGGAAGATCATTACGTGCTCTTATATATTTATCTAAAGCTAAAAGACGTGATTTCGATATGAATTATTTTATTATATAGAGAGAATCAATCTAGGGTCTTCGTGGATGGTATACGCGAAGACCTTTTAGTTTTATGGATAGAGGAACGAGCCGAGGGAAGTTGCAATTAGATAAATAATTAAAAGATCAATAAATCAACAAATTAAATAAAAAAATGAATTAATCAAAAAAGGAAGCACCTTGCTTAAATCTTCACATTCTTGGACAGACTGCTATTAGAGAAATAAATTGACCACTAATGCATGAAGTTCAGGAGGGCGGGATCAGACTTATGAAAGCATGGAGATCAATTAATATCATCCTTTTAAGTATGATTACAATTTGGGGAGTCGCGGCTTATTGGGGACCACTTAAAGAAAGTAATGCAGGTACTAGTACTGGTTTTAGTGCGAGTACTAATGCTGTGAAAGCCTATAAAACGAACGAGTCGATGGATGAAATATCATTCACTCCAACACCGGACGAACTGATACGATTTCATGTTCTCGCAAACTCTGACAGCGAACGGGATCAGGAGCTGAAGCATGCGGTTCGAGATGCTATCTTAAAAGAAGTTTCGCCTCGGCTAGCCGTTTCCCAGTCGTTAGATGAATCACGGGATATTCTTAAGCAGCTCAGCACTGAAATGGAGGATATAGGGCGTACTGTGGCCAGGGATTGGGGAAAGAATTATTCAGTCCGTACAGAGTATGGGCGTTTTTCCTTCCCTACCAAGTCCTATGGATCCTTAGTACTCCCGGCAGGTCAATATGAAGCGTTACGTGTCGTGATCGGTGAAGGAAAGGGATCAAACTGGTGGTGCGTGCTTTTCCCACCGCTCTGTTTTATTGATATTAAGAGTTCAACAGCCGTTCCAGTGGATGGAAAGGCGGGGATTCCCCATAAAATTGAAGTCTCTGTTAATTCGAAAGAACAGACGAATAAAAATCACCTCATTACGGCTAAGCCAAAAGTTCGCTTTTACTTCTGGGAATTAATCAATCGCATATAAAAAATCACATATTCCGTCCTTTTTACAAAGCCGGAAACTCTCTAAATATAAGAACGACACTTGGACTTAGCTAGGGATATGGATAAGTAAGGATAGGGTATAAGACTAGGGCTAAGGCTAGGCTAAGACTAAGCTAAGCCTAAGCTCTAGGTATATTCCTCCCGTGGAATATCTCCGACATTTCTTTAGTTAAGCGTTGTTTAATCTTTTTCTTTTCACTGGGTGAAAGTTCTTTTTTAGCCGTGCCAAATAGATAACTATCGAGATCAAAGTCTTTTAAGATCATCTTTGTATGAAAAATGTTTTCCTGATAGACGTTGACGTCGATCATTTGATAAAGTTCCTTTTTTTCCTTAGCCAAATAGTTTTGAATGGAATTTATTTTATGATCAATAAAGAATTTTCTACCGTCAAGATCTCGTGTAAAACCTCGGACGCGATAGTCGATGATGGCAATGTCTGAATAAAAATTAGTCACAAGATAGTTAAGGGCTGCCAGTGGAGAAATCTTCCCACAGGTTGAAACGTCAATGTCTGCCCTGAAGGTACTAATCCCTTTATTGGGATGACTTTCTGGATAGGTGTGAACTGTGATGTGACTTTTATCTAAATGGGCCACGACATTAGCAGGTATTGTCACATCTTGCTCCTCGGAAACAAGCATCGTAACACTTGCCCCTTGAGGATTATAATCTTGTTTAGCAATATTGAGGATATTGGCACCGATAATGCTGGCAACATCTGAAAGAATTCTAGCGAGACGATCAGAATTGTATTCTTCATCTATGTAATCGATATAGGCTTGACGGTGCTCGGGGGACTTGGCATAGCAAATATCATACATATTGAAACTCAAAGTTTTGGTTAGGTTATTAAAACCGTATAATTTTAATTCTTTTAGTGGTTTAATTTCCATTTCATCCTCCAAGGTTAGTTTTAAAAATTTAAATAATAAAGGCATACATAGAGTACTCTACGATATTTAAGCCAAAAATATTCAACTTAAACAAAGAAATATATAAGATTACATATATTAACAGCTAATTTACCATTGACGTGCCTGTTTCTTTGCGATATAATCTCTCTTGTTCACTAAACACAGAAAACACATTAATTTTATATTAATAGGTAGATTGTTTATCGAACTCGGAGAGGTGGCTGAGTGGTCGAAGGCGCCCGCCTGGAAAGCGGGTACATTGGGCAACCGGTGTCGAGGGTTCAAATCCCTCTCTCTCCGCCATTTTTAGATGATTCCAGCCAAAGTATTCGACTTCGGCTTTTTATTTTGCTATAATTGATTTAGCCGTACTAGACGGGGAGGTAGCGGTTCCCTGTAACTTGCAGCCCGCTCTAGCAAGGTGGAATTCCCGCGAAAGGTCCACGCCTGTGAAGCAGTCTTTGGTGGGCAGCGATGAGATTTGGGTCTTACGCAACAGAACACTCCGAACCGTGTCAGATCCTGACGGAAGCAGCACTAAG
>DOPS01000145.1:0-6761 GCA_003512645.1 Desulfosporosinus sp. | reverse complement strand
ACCATTAAGGATGTGAAGCATGAACTGCTCCAAATCGCCCCCAATGACAAGGAGACGTATATCACTTATAAGAATAAAGTTTACGATCTGCTGAATGTGTGGCTTAAGGACGAGACGTGGAGCAGGCAAGCTCGTCCCGGCGGAGATGCGTAGTAAGGAATGGTGGCTGATGAAGAGGAGATATGTTTTCCCGGCCATTATTGAGCGGGATAAAATAAGCGGCAACTATACGGTTGTTTTCCCGGACCTGCCGGGCTGCGCCTTCGTAGGGGAAGATTTTATCCAGGCTTATTACTGGGCCGGGCCCAGGCTGGGGTTTCATTTATATATGATGGACAGAGAGCATGAGCACATCCCCGAAGCTTCGGATACTTCAGGCTGGGAAATCGCGGCGGACGCTGTCGTTGTAAACACAAGAAAGTCTGTAAAAGAGGCATAGTCTCTAGGAGTTTGCATTAATGCAAATTCCTATTTTTTGGTGCGGCACGCATTACCTAGATGAAAATATTATAAAAATATTTATTGACAATTGGAATAATTGACTATAATATTGAATAAATATTCAATGAATAGAGGCTCAACAAAATGGGAGTTCGTGAAGAACAAAAAGAAAAACGTCGGAAAGAAATTCTAGTGGCAGGGCTAGATATATTTATTCGAAAGGGATATGCATCAACAAAAATCAGCGACATTGCAGAGCAGGTTGGTATGAGCGTGGGACTTTTGTTTCATTATTTTGAATCAAAAGTAAAGCTGTATGAAGAATTGATAACAATCGGCATTTCAGGACCAATGAGCGTTATGGCTCACACAGATATGGAGCCGATTAAGTTTTTAGAATGTACGGCAAAACAGATTTTCCACTATGTCCAGACGGAATCGCTTACTGCTAAGATGTTCGTATTGATGAGTCAGGCGTATTATAACGAAGCAGCTCCACAAAGTATTAAAGACAAGTTACGTGATTTTGATATTTATACGCCGACAACTCTGTTGATTCAAAAAGGTCAGACAAATGGCACAATTCGTGAGGGTGATCCTTACGCACTGGCAATAGCTTATTGGTGCGCCATTCAAGGCATTGCAGAACAAATAGCGCTGAATCCTGATACACCCTGTCCTGAAAGTGATTGGATTATAGATATTGTAAGGAGGAAATGAGCATGAAGAAAATAATTGTTGTGGGTGCTGGAATTGCCGGGCTTACAGCAGGTATTTACGCACTTCAAAGCGGATTTGATGTTACAATTTACGAAAGTCATACCATACCGGGAGGTGCTTCCACAAGCTGGCGAAGAAAGGGGTATTTATTCGAGGGCGGAATGCACTGGTTGACAGGTTCGTCACCCAAAACCCCACTTAATAAGCTTTGGCGTGAAGTGGGTGCATTGGATGATGGGGTTACTATTTATAACCGTGATCCTTTTATGGCCTTTGAATATGACGGACAGACGGCATACTTATATCGAGATATAGATAAGTTGCGCCAGCACTTTTTAGAGATTTCACCGGCTGATGAAAAAGAAATAATCAAATTCTGCAAGGATATAAAAAAATTCAAAAAGGTAGTTATGCCTATTTCGGATATTAAGAACGTTAAAGTTAAGAATAAATCTTCTCTTGGCTTATCGGCACTTTGGGGCATGATTCCAGCTTTTTCCAGAATGTCCTTTTATGCAAATCAAACATCAAAGGAATTTGCAGAGCGGTTTAAAAGTCCTCTTTTACAGAGCCTTCTTAAGAATATAGCGGGTTCTGATTACAATGCCACTGCAATGGCTTTTACTATGGCAACGCTCACTTCCGGAGACGGAGGTTATCCTGAGGGCGGCTCACTTCGCATGGCAGGTCGTATGGCTAAGCGTTTTGAAGCGTTAGGAGGCACGATACAATACGGCAAAGTTGTAAGTAAAGTATCGGTTCAAAATGGCGTTGCTTGCGGAGTAATCATAAACGATGAACACGTAAAGGCAGATGCTGTGATCGTGACTCAGGATACACTCGTTGCCATCGACACCTTGTTTGACGCTCCCATTCAGGAGCCGTGGGCACAAAAGATGCGTAATAGCATAAAACCTGTACTGAATACCTTTATTAGTGTGGGTGTGGAGGCAGATTTATCCGATATGCCAGAAAGTTTAATATTCATCACTGGTGAGCCTCTTTTGTGTGGTGGTGTGCCAGAATACACTATTGGTATTAATAATTATGCAGGTTATAAGGGATATGCACCGGAAGGATGTACCGCTATGACTTCTATAATCACGGGAGACAGCTATGATTTCTGGAAAGCCTGTAAGGTAAATGGTACCTATGAAGTAGAAAAACAAAAGCTGGCAGAGGCATTTACCCACATATTGGCGAAAAAATATCCTCAGACAACTGGAAAAATAGCCGTTTGGGATGTAGCAACACCGCTGACTTATGAACGGTATTTACATTCATATAAAGGCTCGTGGATGTCAATTATGGGCAAAGGGAGCAAAATGGAAAGCTATCCATCTAAACCCGAAAGCATAAAAAATGTTTATTTTGCAGGTCAGCGCATTATGATTCCCGGAGGACTGCCGGTAGCGGCAGAAACTGGGCGAAAGGCAGTTCAATACTTATGCAGAGACACAGATACGGTGTTTCAGGGGAATATTTAAATCTCTACCAAGATTAGCTGCTTTTCTGTTTTTCGCAAGGATTATTACCATTTTCCAAAATGTTCTTCAATACTTCCCAACATACTCTCTAAAATGATAGACTCACCTGTCTCTGTTTCAATTCTTCCAAAAAAATGTCCAATCATCTGATGCACTTCGGATTTTAGGATAATGAGGTTTGATTTTGCAATTCTTTCGTAAAAAGGTACGAATTTTAACTCAACTCTGTTGGTTATTGCTGACTTTAAAATCCAGGGTTTTTTGAGATCGCTACCGTCATAATCGAAAATTATATCCTCGCTTAATTTGGTTAGTTTACCGTCCACAACAATGCCGTTCTCAGTCATGCCGGTTCCGTCTGTCCATTTAGCCCCAAAATTCAGCCCAATCCTCTTGCCATTAGATATTCCGGAAGCAGTGGCCCAGTTCCAATTGACACTGTAGGGCCATACTCCTCTTCCGAAGTCGAGACAGGCAAAGGTGTTTTCAGGATTGAAATTATAGATTGTGTCGCCAATCTTTAGTTGCCCAGAGACAGGAAGACCTTCATGTTTTGAGGTAAACTGGAATACCTTTTCACTCCAGGGGATTACAACATTAATTATAGTCGCTCAAAGTGTAATGAGCAAATGAAACGAGATAGGAACTCTGAAGGGAAGAATGAAAGGGTTCTTTATCCACCAAGTGGTGAAATGCTTCACCCTGTGAAGCACTGCCGAAATTGTGAGTTTGCATGCCCAGTAGGGAAATGATGTAGTTAGGATAAGGCGTTCCGGCGGGAGCGTCTTTTGATAAATCTAAACGTCTACATAAAGTTATTCGAGATAAATATCCCGAGGGGGACTATCTGCAAATCAACCGGGAAACCTATATTCAAAGTCACGTGGATTTGAGGACGTGGGGGGAAACATGGAGAATAAGCTGCAAAAGTTAAAAGACCGGCTCAGTGATTTAAGCAAGCGCAACCGCTTGCTGAGACTTCTTAAGTTATATGACAAGTGGACCTTCGACTTAGGCCAATTTAAGACCCGTTCGACCGAGATCTTGCATAAGTTAAGTCATAAGCAAGGTCCCATTCACCTTGCTTCAATCCAGTCCTCGGACGAAACGGAGCAAAGGTCAGCCCAGCGCCTGCTGTCCCTTTATCGAAACGTGACCGCCTTGGAAGAAGAAACAGGTTCATACAATGTCTTTGTGGGGTATCCCTTTATCACCGGAAGATTCCCGGATGACACCTACATTCAGGCACCGGTGTTTCTCTTTCCGGTTGAGTTTAAGACAAAGCAACAAGAGTACGAACAATCAAGGCAATCTGAAAAAGTAGCTACCGTATTAAATGAAGAGCGAGCAGAATTGTTGATGCGAAGTACGAAAATGATTAATATGTCATCTCCCAATCAACGAACACCACTCGAACCTATGCAACCTATAGGTTGACAGGAGGACGGGGTTGCTGACAACTTTTTCGTTGTTGTAGCAACCCCGTCCCCCTGTCAACCCTTTTGTAACGAAAAGGCCAGAGGAAGCACTTATGAGGTAGGTATGAACAAATTGTTATCCCGACCTAACAGGCTTCAGAAGGTCTCATACCAAACAGTGTTTTCAAGACTCTTGCGTAATGTGACATGGCGATCTGGAGAAAGTGGTTCACTAGCGGCATACCCAATTGCTAAAATATTAACTGGTTCATAGTTATCCGGTAGTTTAAATTCAGTTCTTATTACCTTAGCATCGAAATAACAGATCCAACACGTCCCGAGGCCTAACTCTGTTACTTGCAACATCATATGATCCGTTACAATACTAGCATCGATTTCTGCGATATCTTTTCCATCCTGCGGCCTTTTCCACGAAACACTATGGTTAGCTCAGATGATCAAGGCAAGGGGCGCGCAGAGAGGCATGTGACTCAGGTGACTAATCGCTGAGAATCGTTTAGTAGATGTTCCTATAGTTTCAAGAATATTGTAAATAAAAACGGTTGTTGGCAGGGTTTTACAGAATAATGAAGAATCTAGGCTATAGAAAGACTACAGGGCAGTCGTTTATGCGATCTTGGACGATAAGAGCATCTCCTTACAACAGTTCGAACTAATCAGGAAGCAAAAGGTTCGGGAGAGAGGCGCTTTCAAGGAGAAACTGTTGCTTAAAGAAGTGATTGACGGTTGAGGAAGCTCACATCGAGCGTTCTAATAACGTAAAATTATAAGAACTAAGGAGTTGTTTTCATTGGAGTTGGTTTTAGGTATTTTAGTAGAAGCCGTGATAATTATTTTTAAGTTGGTGTCAGGCACCAGGCACCCATCTTTGCAAAATTAGAACCAAGCCCCTACTTAGTGAACGAGAAATGGAAGTGCTCAGGGAAATAACAAGAGGTGCTTCAAATAACGAGATTGCGGAGCGCTTGTGTATTTCTATGGCTACAGTTAAATCCCACATTATAAATATCTACGGTAAACTTCAGGTGAATAATAGGGTGGCAGCCATTGAGGCAGCTAAACATCTTAGGTAATGCTATTTTGGTGAATATTTACTGTTATGTCTAAGGCGGCCCAATGGTTTTCCTGGTTTAACTGTCATGAACGCTGGGAAATCAAAGTGGATGACAACTAATTATGTTATTGTTGTAGGGGAGATAATCAAAAGTGGACGGAGGTATGTCATGGGTAAAGAGACTTATAATGATGTCTATATGATATACGCTCTACGCAGTTACGTAATTCCAGAAGCAGTTGTAAAGGCTATCGCAGACGGAAAAAGGACAACTAAGCAAAGTGTACAAGACGTTCCTGTTGGCGTAGATTACAAGGTCTTAAAGTTCGGAAACAAAGGTTATTACCTATACGAAAAAAATGGGACATATTATTGTGAACTGCCTTATCAATATATCCATGAAATCACGAAAGACGTCTACAAAAACGCCCTAGAATTTGCGGAAAATCCCTCTGAAGTGAAAGGTGCAACAGTATCTCCTAAGGCTGTCAGTTTGGTCGAAGATCGCTTAACTATTATTATGTCATCCCCTTTACAATCCTCGAATCCAGACGACTATATCAACGCTCATCAAAGTGCCTATGAAGAGATTAAAAAATATGGGGGAGAAGAGGCACTTTCCTATCTGCTTTCGCAGTTTCAGCAGGGCAATGCGGTCGGCTTGAGGGGTGTTCTGATGATGCGCCTTTGTCAAGAGTTTCTGGGGGAGAGGAACAAGGTTAGTGATGAAGCCCTATCTCCTCAAGAGTGGTTAGTCATTACCCCAGTCTTTCTTAAGGAGGCGGCAAAATGGTAAATTCTACTGTTATCTTCTATGATAAGAACGCTTATGAATTTTATAATAATACGGTAAATGTAGACATGAGTGAACACTACAGAAGATTTGAAGAATATCTACTTCCTGAGAGCTCTATTCTGGATGCGGGTTGTGGTTCGGGCCGGGACAGTCTTTATTTTCTAAGTAAAGGATACAAGGTTTCTGCCTTTGATGCGTCCGTAGAAATGGTAAAACTGAGCTCAAAACTTACTGGCTTGACTGTTCAGCATGCTAAATTTGAGGACCTCAACTTCAATTTAGTGTTTAATGGCATATGGGCCTCTGCATCCCTCTTGCATGTTGACAGAGGGACGATTATTGACATACTGAAAAAGCTAACCGCAATGCTTGACAAGGGTGGCGTACTTTTTATGTCCTTTAAATATGGCGACAAGGTTTATAAGAAGGACGACAGATTATTTAACTGCTATGATGAGAGTTCCTTCAGTGAAATGTTTTCTTCTATTCCAGAACTGACAATTCTGGAATTATATAGAACTGCGGATGTTAGGGAAGAAAGAACCAATGAATTTTGGCTTAGTGCTATAGTTAAGAAAGCTTAAATCCTTACGAACTATAGTGATTATCAAGATATTATTTAACTAGAACGGCAGAATTTAATGGACCATTTGAAAATGAATATCAAACTTTCCAATGACGGACACTGCTATGGTACCAGGGAACAGCTTCTGGAAGAGTCGGAAAAAATCCTCGAGATTGTAACAGGGACGTATCGAAACTAAGTTTCGCCACGACCCTGTTTTTGTGTATCAGTATAATAACCCATATTCGGCACCCCTGGG
>DOPS01000127.1:22735-25507 GCA_003512645.1 Desulfosporosinus sp. | reverse complement strand
ATGATGATTATTTCCTCAGCTTTTTCCCTCTATCAGAATGTGCAAATGGAAAAGGCTACAGCTGCTATTGCGCAAGATGCGATGCCTTTAGGGAGATTAGCGGACGACCTTTTGACGCAATTAGTTAATGAAGAATCAGCAGCAAGGGGATATGTCGTTAGTGGGGATAGCTCTTATTTAGCCCCGTACTATGCAGGAAAAGATCAAATTCAAAAGGACTTAGAAGATATAGCTATCTTCCTGCCGTCACATCCCGAGATAGCCGCTTTAATGGCCCGGGGACAACCGTTGATTGAGCAGGCGCAAGTATATTTTCTGGAGCAGATTACCTTAGTTCAACTAGGGGATATATCTAAAGCACGTTTGAAAATCGGGAGTACAAAGGCTACAACTGATGGCTATAGAGCTGTAAATAATGATATGCGTCAGGAAATTGATAGAATTACCCAAAATGCCTTGAACCAATCTCAAATAGCTAACCAAAGAGCCCAATTGAGCCTGTTAATTTTAACCATAGTGAGTATTGTATGGGGTCTACTAGTCGCTTTAGTTTTAGCACGCATGATTGCTAAGCCTTTGGCAAAGGTTTCGCGAACTATGGAGAGGGTTGCCGAAGGAGATCTTACGTTTGATCAGATCGTAATAGATGGCCGCGATGAAATAGGCATGATGGTAGACTCTGTCAATCAAATGCAAGCTAACCTTCGCTCTTTAATTCAACGATCAAAGGAAAGTGCCTGGCAGATTGCTACATCTGCTCAAGAAATGAGTGCCTCAACGGAGGAGGCAACGAAGTCCGTCGAACAAGTAACATCCACAGTACAAAATATGGCTCAGGGTGCTAATGAACAAGCAATACAGGCTCAAGAAGCTGCTAGTATGGTTGAAAACATTACCCAAGCCATTAGTGAAATTAGGCAAAGAATTGAAGAAATTGCTAAGAGCTCAGAACAGACTCAAGTTCTTGTTGGCGATGGTTTTAGTGCTATTCAGAATCAAAATGATAAAATGAAAGAGAATCTAGCTGCGACGGAAAAGGTGGACAAGGCTACTGATGATTTAGTTAATCAGTCTCACGAGGTAGGTCGGATCTTAGAAACTATCTCCGCGATTGCTGGTCAGACAAACCTTTTAGCCTTAAATGCTGCTATTGAAGCCGCACGAGCTGGTGAACACGGACGTGGTTTTGCCGTTGTGGCAGAGGAAGTTAGAAAGTTGGCGGAAGGTTCTGCACAATCTACCCGTGAAATTGCCGAGATCTTGCAGAAAATCCAAGCAGGTGCCGAAGCTGCTGCCCAGGAAATGGATAATACTAGGCAAATTGTAGACGGGCAAAATTCCGCAGTCTTCCGGACAGATCAGATCTTTCGAGAAATTTCTGCTTCTGTAGGAGAAATGGTAGAAAAGATTGGGGCCGTGAATGCTTCGGCAGAACAGATTGATACCTCTGCCAAGGGGATAACTGTAACGATAGCTTCCATTTCCGCAGTGGCCGAAGAAACCGCTGCTGCCACAGAGGAAGCATCAGCCAGTACAGAGGAGCAGAGTGCCATAACCCAACAAATCGCTGCTTCGGCAGCTTCGTTGGCAGGGCTGGGTCAAACATTGCAATCAGCAATTGCCAGTTTTAAGATCTAGCCGCTCTGGAGTTTTGAGAAAAATGTTATAAGATTTAACAATATAACCCCCTCTACGCCCTGGTTTCAGGGTATAGAGGGGTTATTTAGATTAGGCCAATGAGTTAAATCAAGGTCAAAAAGTATGCAAAGTATTGCTAAGCAGGATTTTGCATACTAAAGAGAGAATCTACATATGTAATGAAAAACGGTATTGGAAGGGGAAATAAAGATGTTTATGCGTCGCGAGCTAGAGAGTTTGGCTGAAGAAAAGAACCAAGCGATCATAGGGATCAACCTCTTAAACGAAATAGTGATCTGTAGTCCTCTGGCAGCGAAGTTCTTGGAGCTATCCGTCCAAGACATTTTAGGCAAAGATGTATGGCAGCTCATACCGGATGATCCCTTGCCGAACATCCGTGATTCTGAAACGATTGAACTAAATAGTTTTAGCCGAATCGGCACAAAGATGTTTATAGCCAGTCGGATGGCATACTATGACGATCAGGGTCGCGTCATCGGAGCAGTGGTCTTCCTACAAGATATGGAGGAATTTGACGAGCTCAGGGCTAAAGTAAACACGCTGCAGGAGGTACGTATTCTACTTTCCGCAATTATTGATTCCACTCAGGATGCGATCTCTGTGGTGGATGAAAAGGGTCTCGGATTATTAATTAACCCAGCTTACACACGCTTGACAGGTCTCACTGCAAATGATGTCATCGGCAAACCTCCTACTGTAGACATTGCAGAAGGAGAAAGTATGCATATCCAGGTCTTGAAAACTCGTCTTCCTGTTAAAGGAGTTTTCATGAAAGTGGGACCTAAGCGTAAAGAGGTGATTGTTAACGTTGCCCCCATCATTGTTTCTGGGCAGTTGCGAGGAACTGTAGGGGTGCTCCACGATATCTCTGAGATCCATAGACTCTCGGAAGAGTTGGAAAGCGCCAAACGTTTAATTCGCCATTTGGAAGCAAAATATACCTTTAGCGACATTATTGGTGAAAGTGAGGCCCTTAAAGCAGCGATCGAACAAGCGGGGCGTGCAGCGGTGACACCGGCTACTGTCCTCTTGCGTGGAGAAAGCGGAACGGGGAAAGAACTATTTGCCCATGCCATTCACCGCTCTAGTGAACGAAAAAAAGGGCAATTTATC
>DOPS01000127.1:22543-22674 GCA_003512645.1 Desulfosporosinus sp. | reverse complement strand
AACCTGCAAGCCAAGCTCTTGCGAGTATTGCAAGAACGTGAAATTGTTAAAGTCGGAGATAATCGTCCCTTTAACATAGATGTCCGGGTTATTACAGCGACTAATGCAAATTTAGAAGCGGCATTAGGAAC
>DOPS01000127.1:0-22486 GCA_003512645.1 Desulfosporosinus sp. | reverse complement strand
AGTGATGAGGCATTGCAAATTTTGATGGGGTATCATTGGCCAGGGAACGTTCGAGAATTAGAAAACATTTTAGGACGAGCTATTATTAATATGCGCATCGGGGAAACGGTTGTGGAATTACAGCATCTTCCGGTTTTAGCCTTGCCGAGTCTCAATTATCCAGAGGCGGGTTTCGTGAACTCGGTACAATCTTCTTTGACGCAAGAAGAAGGTGGATTTGAAGGAATGCAACGGCAATGGGAACGCGCTATACTCTTAGTTACCCTCCAAAGAAATGGGGGTAATAAAACAAAGGCAGCTAAGGAACTGAAAATGTCCATACGCAATTTCTACTATAAACTTGAGCGACATGCCCTTATTTAAAGGAATATCTTACAATAAGTTTAACTAAATCATGACTTGCAATCCTTCGCATGCAATTTATTGCCTGCATATTATTGCAAGTCATGAATTTTTTTGCATTATTGACAAACTGCTTAAGTAAGGGCTCATAGCTGTTGTAATAGTTGCCTAGCTGGCTTCTTAAAATAAAATGCGCCTGAATTCTGATAATTCTAAAGATCAGAGATGGGTGGTTAATAATTTGAGTCAGTTTTAAAACCTTGGCACTCTTATTGCATTTAACTAAGGGCAAGAGAAAGTGGGGGAAAACTAAATGGAAATATTTGAATATTTGCAGAAGTATGATTACGAACAGCTTGTTATTTGTCAAGATCAGACGTCAGGGTTAAAAGCTATTATTTGCATTCATGATACAACGTTAGGACCGGCCCTAGGTGGAACAAGGATGTGGAATTATGCCAGTGAAGAGGAGGCTATCTTTGATGCCCTAAGGCTTGCTCGAGGAATGACCTATAAAAATGCTGCCGCAGGTTTAAATCTTGGCGGTGGAAAAACCGTGATTATCGGGGATTCTCACACCCAAAAAAGTGAAGAATTGTTCAGAGCCTTTGGCCGTTATGTTCAATCCCTGAATGGCCGTTACATCACCGCGGAAGATGTTGGTACCACAGTTCAAGATATGGATTGGGTACATTTAGAGACCGATTTTGTGACAGGAGTATCCTCTTCCTATGGCGCTTCCGGAGATCCTTCTCCAATGACAGCTCGTGGAGTATGGCGGGGAATGAAAGCTGCAGCTATGGAAGCCTACGGCAGTGACTCTTTGACGGGGAAGACAATTGCCATACAAGGGCTAGGGCATGTGGGCTATTATTTGGCGAAACACTTGCACGAAGAGGGTGCCAAACTAATCGTTACAGACATCCAGGATGATCTCATCAAGCGTGTGATTAACGAAATGGGAGCGACCGCGGTTCGTCCTGCTGAGATCTTTGGTGTTAAAGCAGATATCTTTGCGCCCTGTGCCATGGGGGCAGTGGTTAATGATGAAACAATTCCTCAATTTAAATTCTCAATCATTGCGGGCGCTGCTAATAATGTGCTCAAAGAAGAACACCACGGGGATAAGCTGCATGAACTCGGTATTCTTTATGCGCCTGACTATGTTATTAATTGTGGCGGCGTTATCAATGTGGCAGATGAGTTAGAAGGCTATAATTATGAGCGTGCCCTGAAAAAAGTTGAAATGGTTTATGACAATGTCGCAAAGGTCCTTGAAATTGCCAAAGAGTATAAAATACCCACTTATATTGCTGCGGATCGTATGGCTGAACAGCGCATTGAGAGGATTGGACGAATTCGTTCGAACTACTTACAGACCTCTCAGTGATCAGCACAGACAAGGAGGAGCTTTTATGCTAAAAGTTGAGTTCGATGAAGACCGCTGTAAAGGATGTGAGCTCTGTGCGGAGGCTTGCCCAAAAAACATTGTGATCATGGCCGATTATTTGAATGCCATGGGCTTTCATCCTGCCACCGTGCTAAAACAAGACGAGTGCATTTCTTGTGGCTTTTGTGCCAGAATGTGTCCGGATGTCGCAATCACGGTCCGAAAGGAGGAGAAAAAATAATGGCCAAGGTACTTATGAAAGGCAATGAGGCCTTAGCAGAAGCTGCGATTCGCGCCGGCTGCCGTTATTTCTTCGGGTATCCCATTACCCCGCAAAATGAAATTCCGCAGTATCTGGCGAGACACCTTCCAGAAGTCGGCGGGGTATTTGTACAGGCGGAGTCTGAAATTGCAGCGATTAATATGGTTTACGGGGCAGCAGGGGCAGGAGCACGGGTAATGACCTCCTCATCAGGCCCGGGTATCAGCCTTAAACAAGAAGGGATTTCCTATATAGCTTGCGCGGAGCTCCCGTGTGTGATTGTAAACATGCAACGAGGGGGCCCTGGGCTTGGCGGTATTCAGCCTGCCCAATCCGACTATTTCCAGGCAGTCAAAGGGGGCGGGCATGGAGATTATAAAGTGCTTGTACTTGCTCCGGCCACCGTTCAAGAAATGGTGGATCTAATCGGGAAAGCCTTTGACCTAGCTGACGAATACCGTAACCCTGTCATGATCTTAGGAGATGGCATTCTCGGGCAAATGATGGAAACCGTCGAATTCTCGACGGAAAAAATAGAAATTTCCAACTCGGAGAAACCATGGGCAACCACGGGTGCCAAGGGACGAAAACCCAATCTGATTAACTCATTATTTCTTGATCCTGTAGAACTCGAAAAGCACAACCTTCACCTTCAACTAAAATTTGAGAGTATGGCCAAAGAAGTGCTCTGGGAAAACTATCAAACGGACGATGCGGAGCTGATTTTAGTCGGTTACGGCACTTCGGCCAGGATCGCTAAAGCGGTTGTGGATCAAGCAAGGGCACTTGGAATTAAGGCGGGGCTATTCCGACCGATTTCTTTATTTCCCTTCCCTAAAGATGCCCTGCAGGAGGCCTGTAGGCAAGCCAAGCATGTTCTCACAGTTGAGATGAGCATGGGCCAACTTGTGGAAGACGTTCGCTATAACTTGGAGTTCAAAATCCCAGTCCATTTATATGGACGGGTCGGAGGCATGGTTCCTACTGCTCGTGCAGTTCTTGAAGAAGTCAAACGTTGGGTCAGTAGTGGAGAGGAGGCTGGAAACGCATGATAACTGTTTTTGGACGACCTGAAGCCTTAACTTCGGCCAAGACCCACTATTGCCCAGGCTGTACACATGGCATTATTCACCGCCTAGTGGCTGAAGTGATTGATGAGCTAGGAGTCAGAGAAGACACTATTGGCGTATCACCGGTGGGATGCTCAGTCTTAGCTTATAACTACTTTAATCTTGATATGCAACAAGCTGCCCATGGTAGAGCGCCGGCTGTCGCCACGGGAATTAAACGAGTCCATCCCCAAAAGGTTGTCTTTACGTATCAAGGGGATGGTGATCTAGCTGCCATTGGTACGGCAGAAATTGTGCATGCCGCGGCCCGTGGTGAGAAAATCACAACGATTTTTGTCAATAATGCCATTTATGGGATGACTGGTGGGCAAATGGCCCCTACGACGCTTCTGAAGCAAGTAAGCACGACTTCTCCCCAAGGAAGAAATGCCGCTCCCCAAGGGTATCCCTTGAGAGTATCGGAAATGCTCGCTACTTTAGATGGGGCTGCTTATATCGCCCGGGTGTCTGTGCACAACCCTCAAGAAGTTGCTAAAGCTAAAAAAGCGATTAAGACGGCATTTGAATATCAAATGGCAGGTATCGGGTTTACACTCGTTGAAATTTTATCGACCTGTCCTACGAACTGGGGGTATACGCCCAAAGAATCTTTACAATGGTTAGTTGATAATATGATTCCTGTCTATCCACTCGGCGTCAAAAAAAAGCTGGAAGAGGTGAAGGTCTAATGTTGCAAGAAATTATCTTGGCTGGCTTTGGAGGACAAGGGGTTATGTCCATGGGACAGCTGCTTGCTTATGCGGGCCTCGTCGAAGAAAAACATGTAAGTTGGATCCCTTCCTACGGCCCGGAAATGCGTGGAGGCACCGCCAATTGTTCTGTCACGATCTCAGATGATGAAGTAAGCTCTCCGATCATTACCGAACCTGATACGCTGATAGTCCTGAATCGCCCCTCTCTGGAGAAGTTTGAACAGGATGTTAAACCAGGAGGACGGTTACTCATTAACTCATCACTGATCGATATTGAGTCTCAGCGCCAAGATCTTCAAGTTCTAAAAATCTCGGCCTCAGAACTCGCTAATGAAAAATTAGGAAATACAAGAGTTTCCAATATGATTATTCTCGGCGCGTTTGTCGAGTTAACCCGTACGGTAACCATAGAATCCGTGATTGGGGCTTTGAAGAAAGTCCTGCCGGAGCATAGACATAATCTCATCCCCCTTAACCGTCAGGCCCTTGAGACAGGGGTGGAGTTGGCTAAAAGAGCAAAAATGATTTAACTACCTGCGAGTAACCTTAAGTATTGTATTAGCTCAAGTAATAGTGAAGCAGTATCGTTTTTTAACGAACTGCTTTTTTCTGTGCTTTGGTCTTGTCGAGGTTTCTCTAGGACTTTTCTTGAATCTTGATAAGAGTATGGGGTAAGATATTAATTAGAGATAGGTTAAGGAAAGAGGTAAACGTATTGGAAGAACATGATCGACGGGAAGAACGTATCGAGAGCAAAGTTGTTTTTGAAGGGCGTCTGCTTCGTATAGAACGAGATATTGTCCGTTTGCCCAATGGATTGGAGACGTCCCGTGAAGTCGTTAGACACCCTGGAGCGGTAGGGATTGTCGCTTTGCAGGATCAGCACCTGCTCATGGTCCGTCAATACCGTTATGCAGTAGGTCAAGAAACCCTTGAAATACCGGCAGGTAAACTAGATCTACTGGAACTCCCCCTGGATTGCGCTCAAAGAGAACTTCGCGAAGAAACTGGCTATCGAGGGACCTTGGAACCGATCAGCAGTTTTTATACCACACCAGGCTTCACGGACGAGGTGATCCATCTTTTTCTAGCTGTGGATTTAGTCTGGGATCCGCTCAAACCGGATGACGACGAATTCTTAGGGGTTGAGAGAATTCCTTGGGATGAAGCCGTCCTAAAGGCTCAACAAAATAAGTTTAATGACGCAAAAACAATGCTGGGAATTTTACTGGTTCAGGGACGAATAAGATGATATTCGCAGATTTGCATATTCACATTGGGCAAAGTTTAGACGGAAACTATGTGAAAATTACTGGGGCTAAAACCTTAATCCTGCCCAATATCCTCCAAGTTGCCAGAGAGGTTAAAGGGCTTTCAATGGTAGGGATTGTGGATGCGCATTCGACGGGAGTCCAAAAAGATTTCGAAACTTTACTTGCTTCAGGTGAAATAAAGTCTTTATCAGCAGGAGGGTATGCTGCTACTGGTTTAACAGTGATACCTGGACATGAAATTGAATTGCAGGTTGGTGAGGGTTATGCACACTTCTTGGCTTATTTTCAAGGGTTGGAGCATGTCAAACAGTATGTAAAAGCTTTAAAAACTACGACTAAGAACTGGCAATTAAGTACCCAGAGGGGTTTTCTGCCGATCGATCTATGGCTTGAGGCTGTTAATAAAGCAGAGGGAATCTGGCTGCCCGCCCATGCCTTCACTCCTCACAAGGGTATTTATGGTAATTGTTGTCCGCGTTTGAGTCATGTTTTACCCGCTATGCCTAATGCTCTAGAAATTGGGCTCAGTGCTGACCGCGGAATGGCAGAAAGTATCAGTGAACTGGAGTCTGTGGTTTTGTTCAGTAACTCAGACGCCCACTCCTTGCCGAATATTGCTCGAGAATATAATACGTTTGAACAGGTAGATTCCTCTTTCGGAGGACTCTATGATTTAGTACAGAATAAAAACAAACAGCTTGTCCGAAATTATGGTTTGCCTCCCAAAGTGGGAAAATATCATCGCACCTATTGTCTAAATTGTGAAAAGGTCGTCAAACCTCCTGCTCCCCAGCTGACTTGCCCGCAATGCGGGAGTGGTCACGTTGTAACGGGCGTTTTGGATCGCTTAGTCAGTATTGCTGACCGCCCAATAGGTAAACCGGATGCTTCAACCTATGTCCATCAAGTCCCGCTTAGAAATCTTCCAGGAATTGGGCCGAAAATGCATGCGCGCCTTTTAAGTGCTTTTGGGACAGAAATGGCCGTGCTTCATCATGTGGATTCTTCAGATTTGGTGCGCGTTGCAGGAGAAAAAGTTGCAGTTTGGATTATAAAAGCACGTCGGGGCGACTTAACCATTGAAGCAGGAGGCGGAGGTGTTTTTGGCAGAGTTGTGGACATACTTTCCCCTTGAGTGGAATAAACTCCCATAGAAGGGTTTGGGAAGGGGTGCGGAGGATGTGGAAACAACTCGGTGAACACATTCGTCAATATTGGGTCATTTATCTCACACTTTCGAGTGTCTATCTTTCAGGTGTGGTGTTCGGGGCGGTCGGTGTCAGTGCTTTGGGAGTGTCTGAAAGCTCTCAACTTGGTAAATTTTTGGACATGCTGTTGAAAAGCCAACCCACTAATTTTGATCCGACTTTCTTAGGGCAACTCGCCCGAGATATGTTTATCATGATGGCTGGAATTTGGATCTTAGGACTTACGATCATCGGGGCCCCCTTAATCTATCTGATTGTTTTTACACGAGGATTTATTCTTGGCTTTACGGTGAGCTTTATCATTGGAGTGAAAGGAACGCTTGGAATCGCTCTAATTCTTACGACGGTCCTTGTGCCTACTATTCTTGCTGTTCCGTTGCTGCTCCTTGGTGCTGGATTAGCAACTATTTTCTCATTTTTGTTACTCAGAGGTAAAGCCAGAGGGGAATCTTTGCGCAGAGAATTTCTTTATTATACCGCAGCAGCAGCCTTTGTTTCTATTGGAGCGGTTGCGGTTGGCGTGGCACAAGGCTATTTTTCGATTCTTGGCCTGCGTTTATTGAGACTGTAAGATATGATTTCGGGTTATATTGAAGATAGCAACTTTATAAACTGCTTGCTAACGGCACAATAGTTGAATTATAATTATATGCAAGTCCTAATGATTGAGATGGAGGTTAAGTTATGCTTATTGGAGTACCGAAAGAGCTTAAAAACAATGAAAGTCGCGTGGCTATTACTCCTGCTGGAGTCTATGCTTTTACTTTGACAGGGCATCAAGTGGTTGTGCAAAAATCTGCGGGTGAAGGCAGTGGTATCACCGATCAACAGTATATCGATGCGGGTGCTCAGATCGCTGATTCGGCCGTTGACGTTTGGAAAGCTGACATGATCATCAAGGTTAAAGAACCTGTAGCGATCGAATACGAATATTTTAAACCTGGACAAATTCTATTTACTTACTTGCACTTGGCAAAAGAGCCAGAATTGACTAAAGTACTTATGGATAAAGAAGTGGTGGCCATAGCCTATGAAACGATCCAATTAGATAATGGTTCGCTGCCTTTATTGATCCCGATGAGCGAAGTTGCTGGCCGCATGGCGATTCAAATCGGGGCACNNGCTAACGTAACTATTATCGGTGGCGGAATTGTTGGGACAAACGCTGCTCGGATGGCCATCGGCTTAGGTGCAGGAGTTACGATTGTTGAACAAAGCACACAGCGGCTCAGAGAGATTGATGAAATGTTTAACGGTCGAGTAAGAACACTGGCCTCAAATCCCTTTAATATTGCTAACAGCGTAGCAAAAGCAGATTTGTTAGTTGGGGCTGTACTTATCCCAGGTGCCCGTGCGCCACATTTAGTAACCGAGGACATGGTGAAAGCAATGTCTCCTGGAAGTGTGATTGTGGATGTTGCAATCGACCAAGGCGGTAGTATTGCCACAATTGACCGTGTTACAACGCATAGTGATCCCACCTATATCAAATATGGGGTTATTCATTACGCAGTTCCCAATATTGCGGGAGCAGTTGCCAGAACGTCTACCTTTGCCTTGACCAATGTGACGTTGGGTTATGCTCTGGAGATCGCCAATAAAGGTTATTTCAAAGCGATTCAGGAAAATCGTTCCCTGCGTAAAGGGGTTAACGTTGTTAACGGCAAATTAGCCTATAAAGCAATTGCCGAAGCCTTGAACATTATGTACACTCCTCTGGAGGAGGCTTTACTTTAAAGCTGAGTTTCTAAAACGAGGTTCGAGATCCAAGATTCGAGATTCGGATTCGAGATTCGAATAGCACTTAGTCATTGGGCAAGGTTTCTTTAACTTTACTGTACTACAAAATTGTTTCAGATTATTATGATAAAGTCTATGTTATATAACGTCGAGTGGAATCCGTTGATGGGTTCCACTCGTTTTTTCGTTAAGAATAGGAAGTCCTCAGGGAGGGCCAACTTTCGAAGATATTCATTAGGAATATAATGGTATTATAGAAAAACATCGGTAATTTTTCAAATGATTTGGTAAGGAGTGAGTGTATTGCATCAGAAACAAACGACTTTCGTTCCCATATATGGTCATTACCCGCATCAAGTGCGCTGGTATCCAATCAACTACACGGGCGGCTATGAGCCCGCTTGGTGGGAACGATTTGAAGAACAATTTGAACCACGGTGGCTCCAAAGAATGGAAAAACGCATGGGCTTTTTACCTGGACAGGAACCGCTTTGGTGGGAACTTTTTGAAGAGCAATTTGAACCTGCATGGCTGCAGCGCTTAGAACGCCAGATGGGTATTCCCCAGCCATTTGACCCTCGTTATGATCTTCCCCAAAGAAGCTTCTAAACTTAAAAGGAATTACCATTATTTTACGTTCAGGACCGGTTAAAAGAATAACCAGTCCTTTCTTTTTTTAGGATAAGTACAATCAGAGGATGCATAGGTTTAAGAGATAGGGGGGAGTTTAATGCTACCAACGAAACGCTGGAGTGATTTTTTTCTGTATCTAGGCAGGGTTTTTATCCTCCTTATTTTACTAGCCGTGCTGCTTCCCAAGTTAGCTGCGGTCTGTAATAGTTGGATGTCTTCGCTCTTACATAACGATCAAAAACCCTTCGGGAATCCTCTGCGAGTGGATGCACCCCTTAAAGGCGAAGGACACACAAATTGGATAAAGGTTGAGTAAAGTTATACTTTCTGACTAGTATATAAAAACTTGGCTTGTGCCAAGCCTACTAGTACAAGGAAATCCCCTTTCTGTGTAGAATGTAATAAACGTAGAGGAACTTTTTGACCTATAAGAAAGGGGAAAATATGGTAGCCTCCGAGGAACAACTTATTAGACAGTACCTAACCTTCCTGCATGTTGAGCGGGGACTTTCAGAGAACACGAGGCAGGCTTATGAGCGGGATTTACGCTTACTTTTAAGTTTCCTAAAACAGAGGGGAACAGAAGTTAGGCACTGTGATGGTAATGACCTGTTTTTATTTCATCTCAAAGCCAAAGAAAATGGCAAGGCACCTCGAACGATTGCTCGCTGCAATGCAACCCTGAGAGGTTTTTTTGCGTTCTTGCAAGAGGAAGGACATCGGAATGATAATCCAAGTTCCTATTTAGTGACCCCCAAGTTAAATCAACCTCTTCCGAAGGTGTTATCGGAAATGACTATGGACAACCTATTAAGAGCAGGAGAGGAAACAGACCTTAATCTGCGCAATCTAGCGATGCTGGAAGTTCTCTATAGTAGTGGTCTTCGTGTATCAGAACTGATCGGGTTGCGTTTAACGGATGTATCGTTGGACGTCGGATATGTTCGCTGTATTGGTAAAGGAAGTAAGGAGCGGATTGTGCCGTTAGGAGAACAAGCCATGCAGGATGTGGCACGATATTTAGATGGTCCAAGAGGGCGATTGAGTCGCAAGCGAAAAACCGATATCCTGTTTTTGAATGTCCATGGTCAGCCTCTCACTCGTCAAGGAGTGGTTCATATTCTAAAAAAGTGGGGACAAACTCATAATCTAGAGCAATCGATTTCCCCTCATATGTTTCGTCACAGCTTTGCAACCCATCTTCTGGATAATGGGGCTGACTTGCGTTCTGTGCAAGAAATGCTGGGGCATGCGGACATTGCAACGACTCAGATTTATACGCATCTGACACGAAATCGCATATTGGATGTCTTTAGAAAGGCACATCCACGAGCGGATTGATAGACAAGGAAGTGAAGCAAGAACATGTCACGAAGGGTCATAATTATTGTCTTAGACAGCGTTGGGATCGGAGAAATGCCTGATGCTGGAGACTACGGAGACACTGGGAGCCATACCTTAGGGAATACTGCTCGTCTGCGGGGGGGACTTAATCTTCCGCATCTTCAAAAACTCGGTTTGGGTAATATTAAGCCTATCACCGGAGTTCCGGCTATTCTCGATCCAGAAGCTAGTTATGGAAAAATGGCGGAGAAGTCTATTGGTAAGGATACTACGACTGGGCATTGGGAAATGGCTGGGATCATTTTGGAGAGGGCACTGCCAACCTTTCCGCAGGGCTTTCCTAAAGAATTTATTCAACGCTATGAGTCAGCGATTGGAAGAGAGGTATTAAGCAATGAAGTCGCCTCTGGAACTGAGATTATCCAGCGCCTTGGTGAAGAGCATGTACGGACAGGAAAACCGATCGTTTATACTTCCGCAGACTCAGTTTTCCAAGTGGCCGCTCATGAAGAGGTAATCCCACTGGCGGAACTTATGCGTATCTGTGAGATTGCCCGCACACTGTTGATTGGTGAGATGCAAGTAGGACGCGTAATTGCCCGGCCATTTCTTGGTAATGTCGGCAATTATTATCGCACTCCGAACCGACATGATTTTGCGATGGTACCCCCTCATAAAATTTTATTGGAATATATAGAAGAACAAGGGCTTGAGGTCTGTGCAGTGGGGAAAATCAAGGATATTTATGCGGGGCGGGGTGTGACCGACTACGTGACCTCCAAAGGGAATATGGAAAGTGTTGATAAGACCTTAGCTTATATGGTAAAAGTAAAAGCGGGTTTGATCATGAGCAACCTGGTTGATTTTGATATGATTTATGGGCACCGCAATGATGTTGAAGGGTATGCGAGGGCGTTAGAAGAGTTTGATACTCGCCTGCCGGAGATCTACGCTGCCCTGCGGCCAGAAGATATGCTGATTATTACGGCCGACCATGGCTGTGATCCGACCATCCGAGGTACGGATCATACTCGGGAATATGTGCCTTTGCTTGTTTATGGACAAAATCTGAATAAGGGCGTGAACCTTGGAGTGCGCTCTTCCTTTGCGGATTTAGGGGCGACTGTCGCTGAATATCTGGGGACTGAGCAAATAGTCAATGGAAAAAGTTTTTTCACTGATATTAAGGGGGTATAAGAAATGATCTCGGAACTGGAACAGAATGCTAAATTAGAAGAAGCTCGACATTATCTTCAGAATCAGGTAGGGGTGTCACCTGAACTTGGAATAATCTTGGGTTCAGGGTTAGGCTCTTTTGCTGACCTGATCGAAGAGAAAGTCGTAATCCCTTATCATAAAATTCCTCATTTTCCGGTCTCAACGGTAGAAGGGCATGCTGGGCAATGGGTCTTCGGAAAAGTTGATGGTCGACCGGTTGTCGTCATGCAAGGACGCTTTCACTATTATGAAGGATACGCCATGCAAGAGGTGACCTTCCCGATTCGGGTTATGCAAGGACTAGGCGTCAAGGGTCTGATTGTTACCAATGCTGCTGGTGGAATAAATCCTGAATTTCGTCCTGGTGACCTTATTCTGATTAAAGACCATATTAATATGATGGGTGACAATCCGTTGCGGGGAGCAAATTTATCGAGTTTAGGACCACGTTTTCCGGACCTCAGCGAAGGGTATAATTTAGAATGGCGTCAAAAGGCATTAGCCATGATGCCAAACTATGAGATACGCCCTCAGGAAGGAGTTTATGCGGCGATGAGCGGCCCGAATTATGAAACTCCTGCCGAGATCCGTTTCTTACGAACGGTTGGTGCTGATATGGTTGGTATGAGCACCGTACCAGAAGTGCTGGTCGCGAACCACGGTGGAATGCAAGTTTTAGGTATCTCCTGCGTGACCAATATGGCGGCTGGAATCTTACCCCAAAAACTTAATCATGCAGAGGTTATGGAAACTGCAGAACGGGTTACGAAGCAGTTTGTAAGTTTTGTTCGAGGGTTGGTAAAGGAACTTTAGGAGTAATCTCTCGACGTAAATCGTACTCTCTAGTTGAGAGTTGAACTTTCTAGCAGGTAGAACGTGAAAAGTTGGAAAAGCGAGTTAAGATAGGTTAAAGTATTAGCCTTATTGTTAATTCGTAAACTGTGAATTGATATAGAGAGAGTGATTCATGATGCGTATGGTGGACCTGATTGAAAAGAAACGGGAGGGGGAAATCCTTTCTAAGGGAGAAATCGGCTTTATTATTGAGAGCTATGTCCAAGGGATCATTCCCGAGTATCAAATGTCAGCTTGGGCTATGGCCGTTTATTTCCGGGGGATGTCGCTTGAAGAAACGGCAGACCTAACCATGGCGATGGCGCAGAGTGGAGATCAGCTGGATCTATCCTCTCTTGGAGGACGATTTGTCGATAAACACAGTACAGGAGGGGTGGGGGACAAGACCACCTTACTCCTGGGGCCTATGGTTGCAGCCTGCGGAGTACCTGTGGCGAAAATGTCGGGGAGAGGTTTAGGGCATACCGGAGGAACTATTGATAAGCTATCCGCGGTGCCGGGCTTCAGGGTCGAACTTACTCGGGAGGAATTTCTGGCACAAGTGAAGAAAATCGGGTTATCCGTTATTGCTCAATCAGGGAATCTCGTCCCCGCCGATAAAAAGCTTTATGCACTTAGGGATGTCACGGCGACCGTAAGTTCAGTTCCCTTGATTGCCTCTTCAGTCATGAGCAAGAAGATCGCAGCAGGAGCGCAGGGTATCATCCTAGATGTAAAGTATGGTTCAGGTGCCTTTATGAAAACCCTTGATGAGGCTAGGGTGCTGGCTAAGACCATGGTGGGCATAGGAAATCAACTGGGACGTCAGACCATCGCGGTGTTGAGTAATATGAATCAACCCTTAGGGCGAGCCGTGGGAAATAGCCTGGAGATTCTTGAAGTGGCGGACGCACTTCAAGGAAAAGGTCCTGAGGATTTAATGGAAGTAAGTCTAGAACTGGGGGCCTGGATGCTTGTGGCTGGACAGGTCGTAACGAACGTTGAGGCTGGGAAGGAAAAGTTGCGTGCCAGCCTGACCAATGGAGCTGCGTGGAATAAATTCTTGTCATTTCTAATGGAGCAGGGGGGAGATGCGCAAACGGTAGCGGATCGTCATCTAATGGTTGCCGCATGGAATCTGCCGATTCTTGCCCAGGAATCAGGCTATGTACAAGCGTTTGATGCGCATAAAATTGGGATCTTGGCTATGACCCTTGGGGCAGGACGAGTTACTAAAGAAAGTCCAATAGATTTAGGGACAGGGGTTATGCTTGTAAAAAAAGCAGGTGAGTGGGCTGAAGCCGGAGAACCCATCTTGCAACTCTATGGCAGTTCCCAGGCAACGTTGGCAGAGGGACTTCAGTTCGCTAATCGCTTAGTTTCAGTTGGGAGCCAAGCCCCTGATTTGCCTCCTTTAATCGAGGAAGTAATACAGTAGACCGATAAGGTATTCATAAAATCCCCCTCTTCACGTATGCATAGTATGAGTGCAACTGGGGAGGGGGATTTCATTATGGTGCGGGAAAAGAAGTATTACCCTTTAGCTCAAGGGTTAACAACTCAGGACACCTATGCTGTGCTTGGGGATGACGAAAAATTTAAAAAGCATAAACACGCTTGGAAGGTTTGGCGGACATTAAAAGAGTTTGGTTGTGTGGTTTATCCTGTGGCTGGTGAAATCCAACGCCTAGAGGGGAGTAAGGTTTATCCGAATTTAGCACCACTAACTGATAAGGTAACGGTGGTGGTGGCCTGCTTGCTTCCGGAGAGACTTGGTTCGCTGGTTCATGAGGCTGTGTCGGCAGGGGTTGGTAAGATTTGGTTCCAAGAGCAAACTTGGACACCTGAACTCCAACAAGAGTGTGAAAACGTAGGAATTGAAGTCATTCGCGGGTGCGTACTGCGGCATAAAGCTTATCCGTCCAAAATAAGTCTGCGTTATTTTAGTCCTTGTTATTGGCACGGTCTAAGAGAGGTTAAGGTACCACAGAAACGTTATGGGAGGTATTAGACAGGTGAGGAAGTGTCTTAGCCCCTTTCGGTGAAGAATATTATGCCATTCTTGGCGCAATATAAGCTTGGGGTCAGGGTCAGCTTGGTAGCTTGTGGCAGCTTGGTGTGTGGCAGCTTGGTGTGTGGCAGCTTGGTGGCAGGCCTGAAATATTCCCTTTTCCCAAAAGTTCACATTCTTCAAAGGAACTTGGCCTTCGCTAAGACGACAGGCGACAGTGAACTCGTTAAGCTAAATCTGAACCTCGAGACTTTGGTGGCGTAAGTCTCCAGAGGAAACTTTCGTTGAACCCTGACGAATACTTTCGCGCCGTTGAATGGACTCTACCTCCTTCGCCACCAAGTGTTCCTTTAAGGACAGCGGCTCCGTCGATACTCTCTACCGGAGACTATCGTGAACGAAGCAGAATATAAGCACCCACTTACAAGACGCGGGTGCTTAATATTCTGGATAATTACAAGACTTGCGAAGTGCTGTATCTCTCCCATGATAGCACTGGAACAAGTGCGGTGTCTCAGGACGTGCCTAGTGTCTAATAGCTTTAGCACACAAACAGCAGATTTTAGCATCTGCTGTTTTAATATATGCCGCTATTTTCATAGGTTCTCAGCAGATGCTAAAGCGACTTCGCCACCGAAGTCTCGATGTTCAGCTTTAGCTTAACGAGTTCACTGTCGTCCTGTCGATTTACCGAGGGCCAAGTTTTTGAGTAAGAAAAGTGATTGTGAGGATTTGAAGAATGTGATGAACTCAGGAAAAGGGAATATTTCAAGCCTGACCCTAAGTTTAGCAAGCTTAAGCGAATTTCATTCGATATATATTATTTTTTTGGGAATAATAGAATCACACTATATTGAGGGGGGACAAAAGATGCAAAAATATTTCAGGATTGTTTTAACCATGCTACTTGTGCTTGGAAATATTGGTGTTGCCAAGGTGCAACCGGTGCTGGGTGTTGAGATCCAGACAGATGCGACAAGTGCCATTTTGATGGATGCAGCATCTGGTGAAATCTATTTTGAGAAAGAATCACATAAAGAATTACCACCGGCAAGTGTCACAAAGATAATGACTTTACTGGTGGCCGCTGAAGCCATAGCAACAGAGAAAGTAAAGTTGACAGACAAAGTAACCGCCAGCGAGAACGCGAGCAAGCTTGGAGGTTCACAGATCTACCTTGAACCAGGGGAGATATTTACCTTAGAACAAATGTTGATAGCCATTGCTGTCGGCTCAGCAAATGATGGTTGTGTTGCAGTTGCGGAACATATTACCGGAACCCACGAAGCCTTTGTAGAGGAGATGAACCGTAAAGCACAGGAATTAGGGTTAAAAAATACACATTTTGCTAATGCTTACGGATTACCTGCGGAGGGTCACTATACGAGTGCGTATGATCTAGCGGTCATTTCCAAAGAAGCTCTTAATTACCCCTTAATACGGAAGTTAACCAGTATTAAAGAATATGACTTGCGTGACGGCAAATTCAAGCTTTGGAATACTAACAAGTTACTATGGTGGTATCCAGGTGCTGATGGTTTTAAAACAGGATGGACAAATGAGGCTAAATATTGCTTGTCTTCGACTGTTGAGAGAAATGGGCTAAGGTTAATTTGTGTCGTAATGGGTGTACCTCAAGTTAGAGGACATTTTGCTGAATCAATGAAAATTTATAATTATGGTTTTGCAAAGTATGAGTTTAAACAATTTGCTCCAGCCAACGCCAAGCAGGGAGTTGTCAAAGTTCTCAAGGGAGTAGAAGATCAGGTTATCGTAAATACGGAAAAACCATTAGGTGCAACTGTGGAAAAAGGGAAAGATAAAAACCTCTGGGTCGAGACAAAGCTAAACCCAGAGGTCAGTGCTCCTATTCAAAAAGGACAAACGTTAGGGCAAGTTCACCTGTATCGCAATGATCAGCTTAAAGCAAGCGTTAATTTGATAGCGGATCACGCTGTGGCAAAGGCAGGTCTGGTGCAGCAGGTAGAACGTACTCTAAAAGGAGTCTTTGGNNCTAAATCTGATCGATCGTTAATCTTTGCTAATTCGCGGATTCTCAGCAGCGCTGCACGCTCGATACGAGAGATTTGAACTTGTGATAGATTAAGTAGACTTGCGATTTGACTTTGAGTCTTATCTTCGAAAAATCTCATCATAAGGACACGCTTCTCCCGCTCGGGTAATTTGTCCAAGACCTCGTGAAGGGCAATTTTATCAAACCAACTTGACTCAAGTCCCTTTTCTTCAGAGAGTTGATCGAGAACGTAAATGGGATCGGAGTCGTCTTGATACAGGGTATCGTAGATTGAGGTAGGACTCTGAATTGCTTCAAGAGCCGTGACGATTTCATCCCGATCAACTCCAATATTGGTGGCAATTTCTCCGATGGTGGCTTCTCTGCCAAGGGTTGCTGAAAGTTCATCCCGAGCGCGATTTACTTTATAGACAAGTTCTTTGTAAGAACGAGGAACCTTTATGGGGTGGTCATCTCGGAGAAAACGTCGGATTTCGCCGATAATCATGGGTACTGCATAGGTCGAAAATTTAACTCCATAGGTAAAGTCGAATTTATCGATAGCTTTAATTAATCCGATCGTTCCGATTTGAAAGAGATCCTCCAGTTCATAACCTCGATGTGTGAAGCGTTGAACCAAATTAAAGATAAGTTTAAGATTGCAATTGATTAACCTCTCCCGTGCTTCTGTGTCCCCTTCTTTCGCTGCATGGAGGTATTTCATCATCTCTTTATCTGACAGCAGTGGAAAGTGGGGGAGATTCATTTCGGATAATCGTTGAATCATAATATGCCGCCCCCCTAATGCGAGGAGATGGGCGTTTGTTTAAATTGCTTTATCATGGTCACGGTAGTTCCCTCTTCAAGCACAGATTCTACTTGAAGTTCGTCCATAAACGATTGCATGAAGACAAAGCCTAGACCCATACGCTCTGGATCAGTACTGAAAGCAGGTTGCATAGCCTGCTCGACATCAGAGATGCCACACCCACGGTCTTTAACAACGATTCTGAGGGTAGTGCCGGTGATGTCTAGATCCAAGTAGACTAGGTTGTTGGGAATGTTATGGTAGCCGTGAATAATTGCGTTAGAAACCGCTTCTGAAACAGCGACTTTTAGTTCTTCGATGTCGTTCAATGGAAGATCCAGTTGTGCTCCTACTGAAGCAATAAGTAAACGAGCAATGCCTACATTCTCGGCGATACTTGAAAATGTAAGGTTTATTTGGTTCGATTTCATCTTAGGCTCCCCTTCCTTCCTCATATGCGTGTGCCTCATCCAAATAGAAGTTGATAATTTTAGGCAGACCAGACAATTCCATGATCTTATAAATGTGAGGGGGTACGTTTGTGATTTTGAGTTTACCTCCTAAGGCAATTAGTTTCTTGTATCTACCTAATATAACGCCCAGACCTGAACTGTCAACAAACTGGACATTTTGAAGGTTTAGAATGACTGTGCGAATTCCTCTCTTATCTATTTCACTGTCAATGGTTTGTCGTAGCATAGTCGCTGTGTGCATATCCAGTTCGCCATCTAAGCGCAAGAATAGAGTTAGGCGCTCTATTTTTTTTTCAACATTCAAGACCATTCCCCCTAACTATTAGCAATACTAATGAATTCGCCGTAATCCATAATTTTCCTGCTTAATTAAATAGTATTCTATGAAAAGCTGTGTCGAATATGTGGTTTTCATCGCCTCGTATAATTTTGGTCATTCAGATAATAATAGAGATTATCTGTCACTTGTAGAAAGGAGGAAAAACATTGGCTAATCAATCTTTTCGTGAGCCCACCCTCGCGGTAACCCCTGAAAAATATAAAATATTAGCGCAGCAATACACTCCCAAGCCCACGACAGTTAAAAATGTTAGCAGGGCCTTTGTGGTTGGCGGAATTATTTGTGCAATTGGCCAAGTCGTCATTAATTTTTTTGTGAGTGTTGGGTTGCCCCGTATGGAAGCATCAACCGCGGCAACAGCAACGATGATCTTCTTAGGAGCGCTGTTAACAGGCTTGGGGATTTATGACGAGATTGGTAAGTTTGGAGGTGCTGGTTCGATCGTTCCAGTTACTGGGTTTGCTAATTCCATTGTTGCACCTGCTATGGAATTTAAGCGTGAAGGCTACGTGTTAGGGGTTGGAGCAAAGCTATTTACGGTTGCCGGACCTGTGCTTGTTTATGGAATTGCCACATCGATTGTGGTAGGTCTAGTGTACTTTATGATTGCTTAGCATTGAGCTGACAAATTAGCATAATTGTAAACTGAGTACTTTAGGTAGGAATGGGGATGGTTAGGTATGGATTTGAAGCGAGCAGGAAATCAAACCGTGGTGTTTGCCAATCCACCGGTTATTTTATCATCATATTCCGTAGTGGGACCTAAAGAGGGACAAGGCCCATTAGGTAAAACGTTTAGTAAGGTATGGAAAGACCAGCTGGGTGGTGCAAAATCTTGGGAGGTTGCGGAGAGTCTCATGCTTCAGGAGGCTATGCAAGGGGCCATAGATCAGGCGGGTATTCCTAAAGACCATATTGACTACATGTTAGCCGGAGACTTACTTAATCAAATCATTTCCTCGAATTTTGCTGCGCGCCAGATGACGCTTCCCTTTATCGGACTATACGGAGCATGCTCGACCATGGCCTTGGGCCTGGCCGTGGGCAGTATGTTGATTGACGGAGGATTCGCCAAGCATATTTTAGTGGGAGTATCAAGTCATCATGATACAGCTGAGCGGCAATTTCGGGCCCCGACTGAGCAAGGCACCCAAAGGGCAATGAGCGCTCAGTGGACGGTTACAGGCGCAGGGAGTGTGCTTCTTGGGCGGAGTGGAGAGGGGCCGCGGATCACATCTGCCACGATTGGAAGGGTAGTCGACTTCGCTGAAACGGATGTCAATAACATGGGTTCAGCCATGGCCCCAGCGGTCGCGGATACGATTCTGAATCATTTCCATGACTTACAGCGGCAAGCCGTGGACTACGATTTAATTGCTTCCGGGGATCTAGGAGCGATTGGCTTAGCGCTTGCTACAGAAGTGCTAAAGCAAAGTGGTATCGATATGGGTACAACATTCACAGACTGTGGAGTTATGGTTTTTGATGCTAGCCAAGATGTCCATTCGGGAGCTAGTGGATGTGGCTGCTCGTCTGTGGTTTTCGCTGGGAATATAATGAGTCGCTTGAAACTCGGAGAATTAAAGCGAGTTATGCTTGTGGGGAGTGGCGCCTTGCATAGTTCCACCTCTGCGCTACAAGGAGAATCCATTCCGGGAATTGGGCATGCTGTTGTCATTGAGGCTCGAAAGGAGTAAAAACTATGTTTGAGATGATTATTCCAGCCTTCATTGTTGGTGGGATAATTTGTGTAATTGGACAACTCCTCATGGACTTTACAAAACCTGCCTTTACTCCAGCCCATGTCCTTGTTGCCTTTGTTACGGGTGGAGCAATCCTAGGGGCTTTAGGTCTGTACGAACCTCTTATAAAGCTAGGTGGGGCTGGAGCTTCGATCCCCTTATCTGGTTTTGGGTATAGTCTTGCCAAAGGGGCTATGGAGGCGGTTGAAAAACGTGGAGTCATGGGGGCTTTTTCGGGTGGTGTCGAAGCAACGGCGGTAGGGATTGCAACGGCGGTGTTTTTCGGGTACCTGATGTCGGTAGCGTTTAAACCTAAGGGATAACTCGATATTCGATGTTCGATGTTCGATATTCGTTGTACGAACCACGGATTACGAACCACGGATTATTAACCACAGCAGTGATCTTCGAATTCGAACTACGAACTACGAAAATCGAACCACGAAAAGGGTGTGAGTCTAATGGATAATAATTCAAGCGAAAAGAATATTTCGGTAAGCAAGAATTATCAAGAAAATGTGGATTACCTTAATAAGGAATTAGGGGTTCCTGATTGTTTTGATATAGTTCTTCGGGAGATGTCTATTGGCGGTAAACGAGTCGCCATTTATTGCGTCAATGGGATGGTTGACTCGACAGTGGTCAGTTTAATTCTCGACGCACTTATAGAACTAGAACGTTCGGATTTAATTGTTAACGCTCTAGATAAATTGGTTAAAGGACGAATCATTAATTTACAAGTTTCTGAAGTTCAAACCATGGATAAGGTGTTCTACTTTGTTTTATCAGGTCCGATGGCGATTTTTGTCGAGGGTCAAGATAAAGCTATTATTGTGGATGTCCGTTCCTATCCTGGTCGACAGCCACAGGAACCAGATATTGAGCGTGTGACCCGTGGATCTCGTGATGGATTTACAGAGGGCCTCGTTATAAACACCGCTTTAATTCGCAGGCGTTTGCGTGATCCAAAACTGCGTATGAAATTAGTTCAGGTAGGAGGTCGATCTAAGACTGATGTCTGTATTGCCTATATCGAAGATATCACTAATCTTGATATGGTCGATAAGATCCATAAAGATATTCAAGGGATCAAAATAGACGGGATTCCAATGGCGGAAAAAAGTGTTGAAGAATTTATTCTCGGTAGTAAGTTTTGGAATCCTTATCCTCGGGTACGCTATACTGAACGACCAGATGTGGCGGCCATTCATTTACTGGAAGGGTATGTAGTGATCCTAGTCGATACTTCTCCATCAGTGATGATTGCACCATCGACCTTTTGGAGTCATGTCCAGCATGCGGAAGAATATCGTCAGGAACCGATTGTGGGGGCATATCTGCGTTGGATCCGCTTTGGTGGGATTTTTGCCGCCCTCTTTCTTCTTCCTCTTTGGTTGGGCGCAGCCCTTAACCCGCAATTACTACCGGAATGGCTTGAGTTTATCGGCGTAACTAAACCTGCCAAGGTTTCCTTACTGGTACAAGTCTTAATAGCTGAGTTTGGGGTAGATCTCTTGAGGCTGGGCACAATCCATACCCCAGGTCCATTAGGCACGGCTTTAGGTTTGATTGCCGCGTTTATGCTAGGTGACATTGCGGTTAAGGTGGGATTGTTTACTCCGGAAGTGGTTATGTATATTGCCATTGTTTCGGTAGGGACATTTGCTACGCCCAGCTATGAGCTTGGGTTAGCGAATCGATTAGCGCGCTTGTTTATGGTTATAATGACGGGCCTCTTCAATTTTTGGGGGTTTTGGATCGGTGCGGCCTCAGTATTCTTTCTCCTATGGCGGACAAAGTCGTTTGGCGTGCCCTACCTCTGGCCACTCTTACCTTTCGATTTTAAGGCCATGAAAGGTATTCTCGTGCGCTCTCCAGTACCTATCAAAAATCAACGACCAAGTATTTTAAAAACACAAGACCGAGACCGTCAACCTTAATCGAGGTGCGACGGTCATGGAGGACCTAGTGTCGCTGGAGCCAAGACTCGAACAGGACGTTNNAGAGCGCCGCCATGACGATAAGCACGATATTCTCCAGTGGAGAGTATCGCCGAGCCACACACCCAAAATGAATACTTCGTGGCGAAGGAACGAGCTTATCGCCACACGGTGACTCATTACGCATACTCCTGCANNGATTGGCAAGGCGCCGTGATGGCGGGAAGCGACCGAGATTCGAGTGCATGTGAGCTTCTGAGCCTTGATGTCTTTCGCGAGGTGATTTTCCTGCTCTGTGATGCTCGTTGTGGCGGAGGAGAAATCTACCCGTCACTTTATAAGAAGGGGCGGTTTAGAAATTTGGATGAACATGAATGAAAGGATGCTAGATAAGTGAAGATAGGGTTTCCTCGGGCGCTTTATTACTTTGATTATTTCCCCTTTTGGGCTGGTTTCTTCCATCAATTAGATATAGAGGTTGTGACTTCACCACCGACACATCGCCGAATCATGGAACTCGGTTTAAAAAGTGCCAGTGATGAAACGTGTTTGCCCTTAAAGCTTCTTGCTGGGCATATCCAAGCCCTGCGGGAGGTCGATTGGATTTTCTTACCCCGAATGGTCAGTGTTGAAGCAGACACTTATACTTGTCCTAAATTTTTAGGGATTCCAGAGAGCCTACTTTCCGCTGTTCCTGCTGGGATTCCAGTTCTTACAGTCACGTTAAATTGGCGAAAGGGTCAACGTCAGGTTCTAAAAGACCTTACAGAAATGGCGGGACAACTGGGTAAAAGTAAGGCGGATATTCGGAAGGCCTTTGCTGAAGGTCAAAAGTGGCAAAAAAGGTTTCAAGATGCAAGAGGGAGAGAGTGGAATTTTGAGGAAAGCATTCGTGAGATAGCGAGTGCAAATTATTCGCCTAAACCTCAAAATACCCCTGTATCTACACAACGTACTTGGAAAGAGAGAATGTTCGGCAAGATGACCGTGATACCCTATACACTTCCGACGGATGTACCGCTTGCCAAGACCGTTAAACCCAAAGTGGTTCTTGATTCCGATCGGTTAAGAATTGCCTTAGTTGGACATTC
>DOPS01000357.1:0-9604 GCA_003512645.1 Desulfosporosinus sp. | reverse complement strand
CAAATTGGAGAAACGATTGGGACCTCATCAGGAGGCACGTCATCTGGAGATACAACATCAGGAGGCACGTCATCTGGAGGTACGTCATCAGAAGGTACAACATCAGGAGGTACGTCATCAGGAGGCACGTCATCAGGAGATACAACATCAGGAGGCTCGTCATCAGGAGGTACGTCATCAGGTGGAGGCAGTTCTGGTGGAGGAGGTTCTAGCGGAGGAGGAGGAGGCAGTTATACCCCACCACCGCCGCCTGAAGGTGGAAGTATTTCGCTGCCGACGATTGAAAATGCCCTTCAGGGGACGAGTGATGCTGATCCAACATTTGAAGTGAAGGCATTAGGTTACTTGCAAAATGGTCTTCAATTTTTGGACGAACTTGGTACTTCAATGATGATTAGTGACCCTATTCCAAATGGTTCACTAAATGCTCTAGGGCCAGTAGGAGTAGGACTGTCATATGCTGACAATGTACTTGGCGGTATATTTGTAGCAATAGGCAAAGGTGGAAAGTTTATCGAAAAAGGTTTAATGAAATTTGGTGAGGGCGCGGGGAGTAACGTTGCAAAAGGATGGAAAGTCGGTGACCCGATTGATAACTTGACAAAGGCAGGAAATCAGCCTTCTTGGAGTACTGTAAGGCAAAGGCATTGGAAGAATGAATCATATTATAACTCTCAGAATTATCCTCCTGAGAATATTGTAAGAATGCAGAAGGGATTGGCTCCACAAAGGTTTAATGAATTGACCGGAAAGATGGAATCAATGGAATTACACCATGTAATACCTCAGAGGTCAAATTTACCAGGTATTAATAATTATGATAATCTAAGGCCAGTATGGCCAGATGAACATCAATTAATTGATCCATATAGAAAAACAGGGAGGTAGATTAATGCCAAGTTTTGATAAGGATTTTATGAATGCTAAAGGAGTTCCAATTAAATATAAAGATTTGGAACTTATTAGAATTGACCGAATTCCGATTAAAAAGAAATTTTCTGGCTATTTGAGAGTCATATCAACTAATTCAGAATGGAAACAAGGAATACGCATAAAAGTAGATGGTTTGATGACTATTAATTCATGTGAAGGAAATGACTTCATCATATGGGCAGATGACATTAAAGGGGATATTCCTTTCGAGGGAACCTCAAAAAAATCACAATTGATGGTATGGAATGCTTGGGATACAGGTGGTGGTCGAGTTGATGCATGGCTAAACGGCGCAGCAATGATTCTTGAATTAAATGGAAATACTAGAAGATATAAATGCAATGACTCTCACCCAGATGAGAACTTCGATGATATTATATTTGAAGTAATATTTAGTGAATGATTTTCATTAATAGGTCACATCGTTTCGGATAATGTTACATTGGGGAAAAAGCAAATTTGTGAGCTTTATCTTTAATTTCATAGGGGCCAGGCATGACCCCTATGAAAACCTTTGATAAAAGCGATAATCTGCAAAACCTGACCTCGATTACAACCCCGTAACCGCAAATCTAACCCCGATATCTATGTGCTTCCGACCCGCATTGCGGGGCGGTGTAAGCCGGAGCGGGGAAGCTCTGCGACCCCGCTCCTTTAACCAGCACAGTTTTCGACCCCATGGTTCACCCTGTGATTGAGGGGATGAAGGCACATTTTGGGGGTATATTTTGAAGGGAAAGGTTCTTTCGCAGAAAGCTGCCAAATCCGGTTTTATTTTTGCTGGATGGGCAAACACCTTATGGCGGTTAACAAAACGCGACACAGGCGTACACGGTGGCTCAGGGCGTTAAGCATTTGGGAGCCGTATAACGAGCGTATTTATGAAAATGTAATATGCAGCTTCTGTAGACTGCCGGTAACGAACATATAAACTGGTTTGTACCCCATGGTTCATGGTGAACCATGGATTTACAGGAAATCTGTTCTGTGGTAAAATTTGCGCCAAGAGGGGGTTTAAGGGGGTAACTCTAACTC
This sequence comes from Desulfosporosinus sp., assembly GCA_003512645.1. GTDB lineage: Bacteria > Bacillota > Desulfitobacteriia > Desulfitobacteriales > Desulfitobacteriaceae > Desulfosporosinus. The sequence goes on along the minus strand of DOPS01000357.1, from coordinate 7,636 downwards.
TCCCTTTTTTCTTTTTCTGCATATGACAGATTTGATACAAGCGCAGAAATGACTTGCAATCCGTTTCAGACAGAGTTAACATCACACACCAAAGCAAATAACCTGTTTGAAACTGTGAGTCTTGCGGTAGATAGGCTGTCGCGCCCTTGCCCGTTCTGAGAACGAAGGCTATCATCTGAGGTTGCCGGTACTCGGGCTTTATGTGGATGGCAGGACAAAAGAAGGGATGATATGCAGAGGAGAGAAAATTACCTCTATGTCGGTATGGACTTGCACAAGGAAACCCATACTGCCGTAATGGTGAATTGCTGGAATGAAAAATTAGATGCAATTGTCATCGAAAACAAGCCCAGCGAGTTCAATAAGCTGGCAAAGAGAGTAAACAAGATGGCTGTAAAACTGGGTCTGTCCCCGATTTATGGCTTGGAAAACGCCTATGGCTACGGCAGGAGCCTTGCCGTTTGGCTGATCGAAAAGGGCTATACAGTGAAAGATGTAAACCCATCCTTGGCTTACGACCAGCGCAAAAGTGCACCCATGATGAAGAAAAACGACGAGCACGACGCATATTGCGTGGCAACGGTGCTGATCAACCAGCTTCATACCCTGCCCGACGCAAAGCCGGAGGACAATCACTGGACGATGTCACAGCTTGTCAACCGCCGGGATACTCTTGTCAAGGACGGTATACGGCTGAAAAACGCCTTGCATGAGCAGGTGTCGGCTGCTTACCCAAGCTACAAAAAATTCTTCTGTGAAATCGACCGGAAAACGGCATTGTACTTTTGGAAAAACTATCCGTCACCCGGCCACTTGAAAAATAAATCAGCGGAGGATTTAATGGCAGAACTAAAAGCTGTATCTGCCAATTACACCAAAAGCAAGGCAGAATTAATTCTTGAATGTGTCCAAAACGATGGCAATACCATCCGTGATTATCAAGCTTCAAGAGACTTCATCACCCAAAGCCTTGTCAGGGATTTAGAGCATCAGGCAGTTGAATTGGCTCAAATTGAAGCAGAAATCGAAAAAATGTTGGCTTGCTTTGAGTACAAACTGACCACCCTGCCCGGTGTCGGCAACGCGATAGCAAGCAAGCTCATTGCCGAAATAGGCGACATACGTCGTTTCCCTAATGCCGATAAACTGGCCTGTTTCGCAGGGATTGCTCCGAAAAGCTTTAGTTCTGCGGGCAAAGGCAAGGATGAAAGCAACAAGCAGGGCAACCGTGAGCTGCACGGATTGTTTTATTTTCTGGCGGTATCAATGGTGTCTGTTTCAACAAAAGGAAAGCCTTATAACCCCATATTCCGCATCTATTTTCTTCGCAAAGTCAGCGAAGGTAAGACGAAATCGCAGGCTTTGGTCTGCATCATGCGGCGGCTGGTCAATATCGTCTATGGTATGATGAAGAACAAGACGGAATACAGACCTTACGAGCCTGAAACGACGAAACAACAGGCATAATGACTGAAAAATGCATATCCTGCCCGAGAGGAGAGTGAGAAATATGCGAAAGAAACTGCCGGTGCTGTTGATTGCGCTGATTATCCTGCTGCAAGCTTTTACCCCTGCCGTTTTTGCCGCTTCAAAAAACAAGGTACAGTCTCAAACAGCATATCTCTGTCCTTTTGATCCTACATCTGAGGGCGCGGGTAAGGCTGTACCATATACTAAGTCTACAATGAAGCTTGGTCAAGAAATGCACAAGGCATATAAGGCTGATCTTGCAGATGGCATAACAAAGTTCAAAGAGTATATTCTTCCAAGTGGCAAAAGAATTGACTTTATTGATTTTGAAACGAAGACGATACATGAGTTGAAGCCTTATAATCCAAGAGCAATGAAGGCTGGCGAGAAACAATTAGATCAATACCTACAAGAAATTCAAGGAAATGTTGAAAAATTTGGTGAAGGATGGAAAGTGCAACTAGATACTTATTAGGAGGCTGTTATGGATAAAAAAGAATTTAAAAAGGCACTTGATAATATACTCTCGCAATATGGTTTTCAGTATATAAATAAGGCATTCTATCACGACAATGAGGAAATAATTACTGTCATAACAACTCAGAAGTCCAATTATGAAAATAGCTATTTTATTAATTTCGGGTTTCTTATAAAACGAGAAAGTCCCGAAGTAAAATATCCAAAAGTAACTGATTGTGATGTTTTCGGGAGATTCGTCTTAGAGTGTTGTGGAAAGCAGTACCAAAGTGTTGATTTGGATTTCTTTGCTAATGAAACACTATCTGCCGCTGCTATTCAGTTCATAGATGCTAATATTAAACCAACAATTGAATGTGGCTTATCAAAGTACTTTGAAGTTAATCCGAAAGCAATTTTCGTTGCGTCACTAAAAGCAAAAAGGTACCTTAATCTGTGACTATTCATTTGAAGACCAAGTATTTAGTAATAAAGATACTGACCGCATAATAATAATTCTGCAGCTAGTTTTTCGGCACAACGATTCTAACAAACAGATGTGTCACAAGGGTCCAGCGAAAAGTCAGCTGGACCCGTTTTCTATTGCAGTGAATTTTGCCTCAGTTTTGCAGTGAGCAAGTCGATGAGGTACTGTTGAAGTGCTATAGTAGAAACAATCTTACGGAAAAGGGCTACGAAGCTTGGCCTTGAGAATTCACGCGTTATCACCTTCTAATCGGAAGATATACCTTAAAAAAGTAAAGGTATCCTTCGCGATTATGGGGAGATTTCGGAAATGTCAAGGGGTTTTGGCTGATTTCCGAAAATAATTTTGTCTAATAATTAGTTCCAGTTATTCACTCTTAATGCTAGGTCCTGTATTAATAAAGACTTTTACAATTCATGGATTCATGGATTGATGTTTTGCGATAATTGCCGCATAATATAATCATGAAGCGAGGTGTAACCGATGAAGGTTTATTTGGACGTTTGCTGTCTCAACAGGCCCTTTGATGACCAAACGCAGGACAAGATAAGAATTGAGAGCGATGCCATAATCGCCATATTAGCAAAATGTGCGTCAGGAGAATGGCAGTTGCTGTCAAGTGAAGTTCTTGATATAGAAATTGATAAAACACCTGATAATTGGAAACAAAATAAGGTCTACGAGCTTTATAAGCTGGCCGAAGATAAAATTATGTTAAATAACACTATTATAAAACGGGCAACCGAAATTCAAATTTCCGGAGTTAAAGCCTTTGACAGTCTACACTTGGCTTCGGCAGAATATGCAAAAGCTGACGTGTTTCTGACTACAGACAAAAACTTGCTACATATGGCAAGGAGGTTAAAGCTGGACGTTACTACAGCAAACCCACTAAATTGGTTTATGGAGGTTGATGAAGATGAGTAGCATAATGCATAAAGATTTAAGCACTATACGCAGATTAGGCATTGAGGCTTTAACGGAAAAGCTTGGGCCTGTAGGTATGGTTGAGTTTATTCGGCAATTTGATTCCGGTTACGGTGACTATACCAAAGAACGTCATGAATGGTTAGATGGTATAGATATTGAGACAATTGTAAAACAGGCGAAATTGGTAAGAAACTGACAAAGATATCTGAGGTGCTCGATAAATAACTACTGGAACCACTATACCCGAACAAGTTAATATTCTTGGCGACTAACCATCGATCTTCAAAGTCTCAGGTTTTTGCGACCTGGACTTTCTTTTTGTTGGCATCACTAAGTAAGGGGTCAGTAATGACCCCTATGTAAACCCTTGAAAATGCGGTAATCCGTAAAGCATGACCCCGCTTGCAACCCCTTCGCACGAAATCCGACCCCGATTCCTACGTGCCTCTCAGCCCGCATTGCGGGCTGATGTGAGCCGTGTCGGGGAAGCTTTGCGACCCCGACACTTTAACCTGCACAGTTTTCGCCCCCATGGTTCACCCCGTAAATTAAGGTGACATAGAACATTTTGCTCTGCGTTTCGAAGGGAAATACTCTTTCGCAGAAAGCCGCCAAATCCGGTTTTATTTTTGCTGAATGGGCAAACCCTTAAGGCTGTTAACAAAACGCGACACAGCGGCACACAGTGGCTCACGTTGCCAGACAACAATATTAGCAAACTTGCCATTGGCATTAAACATTTGTGTGCCGGATAACGAGGGCCTATATGAAACGCACAGCTTCTGTAGACTGCCGGTAACGAACATATAAATCGGCTTGTACCCCATGGTTCATGGTGAACCATGGATTTACAGGAAATCTGTTCTGTGGTAAAATTTGCGCCAGAGGGGGGTATAAGGGGGTAAAGCTTATTCCTGTTCCCCCTCTTTTTCTTTTCTGCATATGACAGTTTTGATACAAGCGCAGAAATGACTTGCAATCCATTTCAGACAGAGTTAACATCACACACCAAAGCAAATACTCGTCTCGCTTCGCTCGGTAGGCGCTCGGTAGGGGACCGCTCGGTAGGGGACTGGTACTTCCCGAATATTGTCGACTCCCTATGGGGGTTCGTTGATGTAGCACTATTGAATATGTCAAAAACAATTGGAACCCAGTACCCAAATTAGTAATTGATTGAACGGTCTCTTAAAGGGATCGAGATCCCACGCCAAAGTGAGCTTCGAGGATGATGAGCTCTATTTAGCGTTTCAGGTTCATGCTGGAAAATACAATTTTATGGCGATTACTGGTTCTAAATGCACCTCAGCAGAATTCCATATAATTTCCATCAAACCGGCTTCTACCAATAAAACGCACCTAGCCCTAGGTGCGTTTTATTGCTTTTTGCAGTTACTTGTTTTCTATGGATTGAAAGATGCAACTTATTAATGGTTCAATACTTTTAACCGCAGTAATCATCGCCTCTAACAAGACTTCACTTGTAATCAAGGACCAATTAATAATATAACCTCTTTCAAATGCCAACTGCCGTATAAATTCCCTGATACTTCTGCCATTTCCTTCTCTGAATGGATGAATCATATTGAGTTCTGACATATAGTAGGCAGCCCTCTTGGAAAATTCTTCAGTACTCAAGTCTCGTAAATGGTTTTCCTTATTTAGTTTACGAAATAAGAATTGTAAGTTTTCCTCAATAAATGGACTATCACAAAAAGGGGTACTTCCCTTTGCGATAAACTCCCTCCTCAGCTTTCCTGCAAAAGGATAAACATCCTGAAAAATATATTTATGAATCCGTAGTAAATGGGTAATACCAAATTTACCTTTTACAGTCTGCTCATTTTCAAGTTCATATTGCCGAATCATTGTAATATCTGCTTCGTACTCAGCCAGAGCTTTTGCATCACGGATGTTTTCCTTGTTAATTAATATATCCGTTCCTTTATAACAATAGATTGACTGCCGATTTTCTAAAGGGTCATAAGTTGAAAAGCCGCTACCCATTTCATCGTCCAAATTTAGCAGAGTGCCTTTCCTTTATCCTCGCAACTGCCTCTCTGCTGGTAATTTTATCTTCAAGGTACTGTTTGCCAAGTGCCTGAGCATGTAAACTCGGTTGTAATCCTTCCATCGCCATTGAAGCCCCAACACTGGAAATTACTCTTTTATGATTCCTTACACCCTTTATATCACTCGTTTTCAAAGCGATTCACCTCTTAAGATTATTATACGCAAATCCATGATATAAGACAATTTATTAACCTACGTTCAGCTCGAAATTAACGGTGCAAGTAATCGACTTGCCAACCAGTGGCAAGTCAATTACGGGGTTAGGCTTATCTTGTGGTCTTTATCGCGACGTGATAGACAGAATCGCGCTGCACCTTAATGCTTACATATACACGAAAGACTCTTAGCAGCTGTAACTATTGCTGGCTTTCCAAGCTAATACTGTGAGCGGAGCCAAAGTAAATTGGCTAAGCCCAAAAAGCCATCGAATGGTATCTGCGTGATGGAAAAACAGCACCAGATTTAATGGTACCCTTCGGAAATAAAAGGAGCTTTAATCGGTATATAGGTTAATGATTCCTACGAAGACAAAATGATAAAATATGGTATAATGTCCTTGGGAATGAGAAAAGACCCCCTATCCTGAAGGTCTTAGAAAATTAAAAGTCGGCATTACCATGCCGACAACTAAAAGTTGTGTTTACACTCCAAAGACTATTTGGAGTATTTCAAAGTATGTTGTACTTAAATTTTAAACCTAAAGTTACTAAATGTCAACTAGAGTAATCTATTAAATGCTTGTTTAATAAGGGAAAAATTCTCATGAGTAATTTTAGCCACAAAAGTATTATCTAATCGTTTTTTATCAATAGTTCGAATTTGAGCTAAATTAATGTATCCGGTAATTTCGGTTTTATAGTTTGGTTCTAATTCCACTGGTATTTCATAATAATCTAATTTTTTGGATACACGTTGCCCTTCATCATTTGTAAATTCAATCGTATAATTGTCTCCAACTTTCGTTGTTACACAATTATTATGAGTTGATATTGGAGCTACAATAGTAGTGAATGAACTAGAATTACCTTTATCATTTTGTAAAATTACAACAGGCCGCTTGCTGTTTTGTTCACTCCCAATATTATGTCCTAAATTACAATAAATGATATCTCTTTTATAAATATGCTCTATACGCCCTTGAAATTGAATTTTATTCTGTTTGATAATCCAATTTAAATACTTCTCTCTATTTCTAAGATTTATAAGGAACTTTTTAGGATCGACAATTTCTTTGGTAAAAATCTTTTCTATTCTTCCTAAAAGATTTTTAATAGAAGCCATTAACAGCGAGATTTCTTTATTAATATCTTCAGTATTAGTTTCCTTTTGAATAGTCAAACCTATTCCTCCATTTCTATCCAATAATCTTCGGCATAAAGGAGGAGAATCCTTCACAATATGGAAATATTATTCATGACTCAGGGGATATTCTGGAGAAAATCCGGGCCACTTTTGAAGGGTATTGGAATAATCAAGGGCGCAATCCACTGGTACCTCCCGGAATTTGTCGAATACAATTTTCTGTTTTCGTATAATTGAGGGAGAGAAGCTATGATACTTATACTAAAGATCATTTGAGTTCTTGTTCCAAGTTGCGAAAGACATCCGCATTAAAAAAGTCCGGCAGCGAGATTTCCAAACCATCACACAACTTTTTAATCGTTACAATTCCGGGGTTTAAGCTTTCGTCATTTAGGATGCTTTTTATAGTCGATTGTGGTATGGCGGCACGATAGCTTAAAGCATTGGGTGTTATTTTCCGTTCTTTGCAAAGCTCAACGATTTATGTTCGCGGTGGGTCGATACTCGGCGTAACGGATCACTACCGCTCACCGTTCCGCTCAGGCTCCTGGACCCTCTCTTGGATGATGAGAATAAAGAAGAAGCCCGCTCTTAAAGAGTGGCGGGTTTCTTCCCTTTACGATCCGCCGCAGGCTTAAACAACCGCGGATACAATATCTTATGTTATGGCCGGCCAGGTTGTTACATAATAATAAAATCTCGTAAGATTGTCGTAGGCTTACAAGGTTCCAAGAGGTGGAAGCAATCCATCCAGGATGCCAACGAGGTAAGCAGGCCGCTCATGATTTATCTGAGGTGTTCGGGAAAGAAGACAAAGAAGAAGGAGGCGCCTAAAGAACTGGGTGCAGTTCAAAGCCGCCTCCTTTTCTGTGGGCAAATTGCTTACGTCACCGGTGGATCGTAGAGATCGTTGGTGGT
>DOPS01000129.1:0-17221 GCA_003512645.1 Desulfosporosinus sp. | reverse complement strand
TTAAAGTGAGCGCCCACACCATATCCTAATGAGTACGCTGCAACTAATATTGCAGTAGCAGGATAAAAAGTTGAGTTAAGTATGAGCTGACCTAGAATGTTTTGGGCCCAAGGGCTTGCATATATGCCTGCCAGTTTTATAAAAATAACTATCAAATAAACCGAGTACAATAAATTCACCTATCCATGTAACACATGTAGCAAATAGAAAAAATACAAGAAAAGTCGAGAGTTTGATGTCTCTATTCTTATATATAGTAAAGGCCGTGATTCCAACTCCAATAATGGCTAGAAGACAATACCAGTATATGCTTAGCATAGATACCTCCAAAATGCTTGTGTTATCCATGTTATGAGATAAATTCATACTAAATAGGTGACAACTATTATCGTTTGTTTAAGCTCTACATAATATTCCTTCACACGAAGTATTTCTTTTTCAGTTTGAAAGAGTTACTTAAGATGATTGGTTTTCCACTAGACAAAATATACTGAATATTATAACATATTGGTAATACCACAAGATTGCATATATATTACCAGAATGGAATAGAGGTATTACATGGAAGAAGCATTAAAGTCGCTAGCACGCTCATCGGATCTTGTAGAAAACAAATTAATTAGAGCAGTTCTTTTTGGAGAGTTCCCACCAGGGAGCGAACTTCCTCCTGAACGTGACCTAGCTGCTAAGCTGGGAGTTGGGCGCCCAACTTTGCGCGAAGTTATTCAACGCCTTGAGCGGGACGGGTGGTTTACTGTCCGCAAGGGCCAACAAACGTTAGTCAAGGATTTTTGGCGTGAAGGAAACCTGAATACTCTTGTAAATATTGTGCAAAGTTCTGAAGAAGTTCCTGAAGATTTTATTATTAACTTATTGGAGGTAAGGGCAGTTCTGGCTCCGGCTTACGTAAAAGATGCTGTTCTTTGCAGTCCGGCTAAGGTAGTAGCAGCACTTAGTGAGATTGATGAACTTCAAGACAATGCTGAAGTACTTGCCTTATTTGATTGGCAGTTACAAAAAAGATTTGTAGATTTGGCCAAAAACCCAATTTATCGACTTATCCTAAATAGTTTTGGAGCTATTTATGTTCAAGCTGCCCGACGCTACTTTATGGTGAGCGAAAATCGTCTTCTATCACGACAATTCTATCAAAACCTCTTGGCTACGGCTATGGCATCAGATTATCAAGGGGCCGAAAGGGTGACCAAGGAGGTTATGGAAGCAGTTCTTAACTGCTATAAGAAGCAGATTAAGTGAGGGGAAGAGTGGAGGTTTCATTATGAGACGATGGAACGGATGGGGGGACGATACCGTCGATTTTGATGTTCCCCAAGCGGCGAGTGAGTATTTGGCTAAGTTGATAGGACCGGCTGCACGGCCCAAACAAATTTCTTTAGAAGAGATGCTGGAAATGGTACCGGCATCACGTCTGCCGGAACATCGCTTGGTAAGTGCTGGCAAAGAGGAACGTGTCCGCCATTCTACCGGACAAAGTATGTCAGATTGGATATATTTCCGTGGTGGGTTAGTGCCCGTTTTTCCTGATGGAGTAGCCTTTCCGGAATCTGATCACGATGTACGCGAGATACTACGTTTTGCTAAAGAAATAAAGGCTCAGGTAATTCCGTACGGTGGGGGCACTAGTGTCGTTGGTCACCTGACCGTGCCAAAGGGCGAGCAGTGGTGTGTAATCACGGTCAACATGGGGCGAATGTGTAAGCTGCTGGAACTTGACAAACAAGGATGCCTTGCAACATTTCAGGCAGGAATACGGGGACCGGACTTAGAGGCTGCTTTAAGGGCGGAGGGATTTACTTTAGGTCACTATCCGCAGTCCTTTGAATTATCGACTTTGGGTGGATGGGTGGTTACCCGTTCTGCGGGACAATTATCCATGGGATATGGGAGAATTGAACGTTTATTTGTCGGAGGTGAAATGGAAACTCCGGTTGGCACAGTAAAGATACCTGCTTTTCCGGCTTCCGCTGCCGGACCTGACTTGAGAGAATGGATTATGGGTTCCGAGGGCAGACTGGGAATTGTCACAAAATGCACGGTTAAAGTGACTGTGCTACCAGAGGCAGAGATTTTTCCCGCAGCTTTTTTCCCAGGAAGGGAAGAAGGCGTCTCAGCTGTACGAGCACTGGCCCAAGCTGGGATTCCCCTTTCTATGCTAAGGCTAAGCTTACCCGAGGAGACAACGACAACCTTAAGTCTTAAGCATGGGTGGCAAATGGATCTCTTGTACCGCTGGCTTGCTTGGAACGGTATTAAAGAAGAAAAAACCATGCTTCTTTATGGGGCTGTGGGTACCCATGAAAAAGTGAACTGGACATTGCGTAAGGCTAAAGAAATTATTAAGCAACACCAAGGAGTCTATGTTGGTACGTCGGTTGGTAAACACTGGTACAAAGGCCGTTTTAAATTGCCTTATATACGCAATAATCTTTGGGATCTCGGCTACGCAGTTGATACGTTAGAAACGGCTGTTACTTGGAAGAAGGCTTCTTCAACAAGAAAAGCAATTGAAGAAGGCTTGCGTAATGGCTTAAAAGAATTAAATGAAAAAGTTCACGTATTTACTCATCTTTCTCATGTCTATCCTCATGGTACAAGTCTCTATGTTACATACATATTCAGGCTGGCAGATTCCCCGACTGAGACTATGTGCCGCTGGCGGGCCTTAAAAAAAGCAGCGAGTGAAGCAATAGTTAGAATGGGAGCAACTATTACTCACCAGCACGGTGTCGGAATTGATCATCAACCCTATTTACTTGCTGAAAAGGGTGAACTAGGAATGACGATGATTTCTTCTCTGTGCCGAACCTTAGATCCCGAGGGCATGATGAATCCCGGAAAATTAGTCAAATAGGGGGGAGGATATCGTGAAACGTGATCAGATTTTCTCAGAACTGAAAAAAACATGGGACATTATTATAGTTGGAGGAGGAATAACTGGAGCTGGGGTGTTTCGTGAGGGGGCGAAGGTAGGTCTTCGCTGTCTGCTTTTGGAACAACGCGATTTTGCCTGGGGTACTTCCAGCCGGTCCGGTAAGATGGTCCATGGTGGTTTGCGTTATTTAGGGCAGGGTCAAATTAAAACTACTTGGCATTCTGTTAGGGAAAGAGAAAAGCTGTTGCGGGATTATGAGGGAATGGTCGAATCGATTGGGTTTCTTGTCCCTTACTATCAAAATGACCGTTTCACTCCCTATTTGCTTGGCGCGGGTCTGACAGTATATGACCTTATGGCATTTCGATATGACCATAGTCAATTAGATGCCTTGAGTTTTGGCATGCAGGTCCCCGCGCTGGATAGGCACGGATTAACTGGCGGAGTTCGTTTTAGAGACGCTCGAACAGATGATGCCCGCTTGGTGTTGAGAGTAATTCAAGAAGGCGTAAGTTTAGGAGGCATAGCTCTTAATTATGTGAAGGTAGAAGAAGTATGTAAGGATAAGACCGGTAGAGTACAAGGTGTAACCCTGAGAGATGAAGTAAGTAAAAAAAACATAGAGTTACAGGGGCAAGTGGTAATCAATGCAACTGGTGTTTGGGTGGATGAATTGCGTTCTCAGATGGGCCGATCTCCTCGCATGCGTCGACTGAGGGGAAGTCATTTAATATTTCCAAGCTGGCGTTTCCCTTTGGCTCAGGCAGTAAGCTTCTTCCATCCTGCTGATAACCGATCGGTTTATGTACTCCCCTGGGAAGGGATAACCCTAGTCGGAACGACTGATGTTGACCATGATCAATCTCTAGCTGAGGAACCGCACATCAGTAAAAATGAAGGGGAATACCTCTTGGAAGGGGTTGGGAAAAACTTCCCGTCTCTTAACCTAACAGCCAAGGATATCATATCCACCTTTTCTGGGGTGCGTCCTGTAATAAACACGGGTAAAGCTAATCCTTCAAAAGAATCACGGGACCATGTTATTTGGAATGATAATGGATTGGTAACGGTAACCGGAGGAAAAATGACCACCTTCAGCTTACTGGCCAGAGAAACCATGACCAAGGTACGGAAGCATATTCATACAACGGGGGTTACTAAGGGAAACAATCATCAAATGTCAATGGGAACTGACCAGTTAATTATCGACAATCAAGAAGGAGCTACTTATCAACGGTTAGCTGGACGCTATGGTTATGATAATGGGAAGGCCATGCTACAGCAGGCGGATGGGAGAGAACGGGAAGTTATCCCGGGTACCGATATTATGTGGACTGAGTTGTGCTGGGCAGCCCGCCATGAGGGAGTCGTTCACTTAGAAGACCTCATATTACGAAGAGTGCGTTTGGGTTTATTGGTTCCAAACGGAGGCGCTGAAGTGATGCAGCGCATCCGTCAAATCGTACAGCCAGAACTAGGCTGGGATGATACACAGTGGGAACATGAAGAAACTAATTATTTAGAACTTTGGCGGAGCGCCTATAGCCCTAGTTTAGTTACTTCACGTTCATGAGCCATCTCTATGGCAAAACCTATGTGGATAAGCCAGTTTATTCCACTATTGAAGTTCAAACATTGGACATTAGAGGAGCTAAATAAGGTATCTGAGGATTTGGAAATCTGAGATCATGTTTCGATCTAGGAGGTGAGATTATGAGCGAAGGAACTCTTCTAGCTATTGATGTAGGGACCCAAAGCGCAAGGGCTTTAGCCTTTGATCTAAAAGGTCAGTTGATCGATCAGGCTCAAGTCGTCTATCCAGTACCCTACCATTCACCCCATCCGGGGTGGGCCGAACAGGATGCTAACCACTATTGGGAGAGCTTAGCTGAATCTTGCCATAAATTATGGAGCGGAGGGAAAGTATCCAAAGAATCTATAGCAGGGGTTTCGCTTACTTCTCAGCGAGGTACAGTAATAAACCTCGATAATAGTGGGCAGCCGCTCCGCCCTGCTATCCTCTGGCTCGATCAAAGGCGCGCCAAAAAACTTCCAAACCTAGGGCCAATCTGGAAAACTATTTTTAAAATTTCTGGTCTTAGTGAGACTGTGTATACTCTTCAGTCTGAGGCTGAGATCAATTGGTTGAGGGAAAACGAGCCTGAAATTTTGGAAAAAACTGCGCATTTTCTTTTCCTATCCGGTTATCTAAGTTATAAATTAACGGGAGAATTTGTAGACTCAGTAGGATGTATTGTCGGTTATGTACCGTTCGATTATCGTAAACAGACTTGGCCTTCGCCGAACCACTGGAAGTGGAAGGCTATTCCGATCATGGCCGATGTCTTTCCTAAATTGGTCCCCCCTAGTAGCACTATGGGGTACATTTCCGCTCAAGCAGCCGCACTTACTGGTTTGCCGAAAGGATTACCCCTCATTGCCGGAGCTTCAGATAAAGCCTGCGAGGTGCTTGGTTCTGGTTGCCTTGAACCTCATCAAGGATGTATTGGTTTTGGTACTACCGCAACTATAGGCATTAATTCTAAACATTATGTTGAGCCTATTCCCCTTGTTCCCCCTTATCCAAGCGCTAATCCAGGTGCCTATAACTTGGAAGTTCAAACTTTTCGGGGCTTTTGGATGGTTTCGTGGTTTAAAGAACAGTTTGCCTTGAAAGAACAAGAAATTACACTGGAGAGGGGAGTTTCCACAGAATCGTTGTTGGAAGAAATGGCGGCCAAGGTTCCCCCAGGTTCTCTGGGGCTGCTTTTGCAACCCTTTTGGTCTCCCGGTCTTAGATATCCTGGTCCTGAAGCTAAGGGGTGCATCATCGGCTTCGGAGGGGTACATAAGAGAGAACATATTTACCGAGCACTGTTAGAGGGATTAGTTTATTCTATGCGTGAAGGAAGAGAACGCATTGAGAAACGTAGCAAAGTGCCAATCACAGAACTCTCTGTGTGCGGAGGAGGCTCGAAAAGCGATCAGGTGATGCAGATCACTGCAGATGTTTTTAATCTCCCGGTACGTAGAGCGAGTGTGATTGAAGCTTCTGGCCTTGGAGCAGCTGTTTTGGCAGCAGTGGGTTCTGAACTCTATCCAGATATTGAGACAGCAGCTCGGGAAATGACAAGCTTAGGAAGGGTATTTGAACCAAACCCTCAAGCCGTCAAGATCTATGATGAATTATTCAAGAAGGTCTATTCCAAAACATACCGGAGGCTGCGTCCATTGTACAAGGTAATTCAAACCGTTACCGGGTATCCAGAAATTTCCGGAAAGATCGGTTAAATCACATGAACAAGGTACTTTGTTTGATTCCTCTAAATACGCAATCCTCTCGGAAAGCAGCCTGTATTGTCCCTTCAACCAAGAACTTATTCGTCCAACCGAATATGCATCGACAATAGCAAGCTAGGATACTTCTCTTAAGACACTAATTGCTACAGGCGGTGGCTGAACAACGACATTATCATGTATAGTTATTTTGCAGTAATTCTTCTTTCGAGAAACTTATCATAACCATATATTAGACTGAAAGCTAGCAAATATACGATTGGTGAATAGGGTATGACTTTCCATTTTGGATACACGGAAATTCTATAGGGCACGACAATCAAAATCTCAAAGAGTGTAAGTGCAGTAGACCAAAAAGCAATGTATAACATGACTGAATATCTTGATCTCGGTGCAAATTTTAAAAATGCAATTGCCAGACTTGGAAATACTAATATGCCTGACCAAAAGCTATACCACCCTCTGTATGGTACACTTACAATGTAGTACATTGAAAACTGTTTGCAAAGAAGCATATCGCTGCTCATTGATAGTGCAATAACCATTATTACGACTAAACCATCAACAAAGGTTAGTTTATGTTTTGCGACAGAAGCAACTGCCATAACAAAAAATACTGCTACCATAGTCCAGTACGGAACGTAAAACAATTAATCACCCCTATTTACTGTTGCAGTAAGTTAAATATAATTTTGTTTAGGATGCCCAGGATTTCATGAAAAATCCGAAGTGTTTGGGTGTGACGCCGGTGGCGAATGTTTTACCCAATAGGGCTAGCTTAGTTATGATTATGAGGCTGTAACAAACTTGTTTTGGAAGTTTGTTACAGCCTCATTTGTCCTAGAACTTTATAAATGTAGAATAATTAAAAATATCAAAATTAGTTGCTTTAATTGAGTCCAATAATTGGCCACCAGACTAAAGAGGTGATCACCATAACAATCAAGGAGGCTAAAGTAAGCCAAAGGCCTGCTCGTAACATATCCTTAGGGGTATATACCCCGGTCGTGTAGGTAATGATACTGGGAAGGGTTTGCACTACGAGGAGAAGTCCAAATAATGTAGCGATGTTTATAGTCATTGCTACTAAGAGAGGGTTTAACCCAAGTTTTAGGGCGATTTGCAGCATGATAGGTATTAAAGTCAGCACTACGGTGGAAATGTTTGTAACAACAAGGTGATAAAAGTGAGTGAGAACGATTAGAAGAACTACTAGGAGTAGAGGGTTAGATAACCCTGCTTGTAGTCCGGGAAAGGATAACAGTTTTCCGGCTAAGAAATCTGCGGCACCCGAGTTATTAAGGGCGGAGGCCATAGATAAGCTGGCTCCTATCATAATGACAGTTCCCCATTCAATGTCTTTTAATTTATCCCAACCAGTAATTCCAATACCAGGTAAACCCATGAGGACTGTGGCCAATATTGCGGGGACTGCAGTTGGTAATTTATGAAATGATTCAGTCATCCAAAGACCGACGGTAAGAGCTAGGATCATGAGGCATTTCTTTTCTTGGCTTGTAAAAAGCCCTAATTCCATAAGCTCGATGCGTAAGTGATTAATCTCTAATTTTCCTGTTTCTGGGGGGAATAGCCTTGGGAGGATCAACCAGGTAATCGGGATCATGAATAACCATATTGGCCAGGTAATTTTTATCCAAGTAAAATAATAAATCTCTTGACCAAGAATATTGCGTAAAAGATCAGCAGTTAATACATTAGCCAGAGCAGCAGGTAGCAAACCGACACCGCTAATACTTGTTCCAAAAGCAAGGCCAAGGATTAATAACTTTGCTATGTTCGAGTTATAAGAGAGTTTCATCGAAATGATGACTGCCATAACAGCAGGTAAAAGGAGAGTTGTCCGCACCGCTGTTGCTGGAATGAATAAGCTTAATACCTGGGGCGCTAGCAATACTCCCAGCAAAACTCCATGAATACTTCCTCCAAATCGGATGATAGCGTAATTGGCAAAACGTTTTCCTAAGGTCGTACTATTTACCCCTTGAGCCATCATAAATCCAGCCATGATTAAGAAGGTAGACCCATTGGAAAAACCAATCAAAGCAGTATCTAGGGAAGTTGCATTCAGGATAGGTAGAGCAGCAATCACCAAAAGAGAAGTAAGTGCTAGAGGGATTGGTTCTAGTACCCATAACCAAACCGAGGCACCGGTGATTCCAATTGTAGACCGAAGGGACCAAGAAAGATTTCCTGGAAGAGTAATCAAAATTAATAGAAAGATAACACAAGCGAATAGTAATTCGAGATATACTCGTAGCTTAAGTTTTGGTTTTGGTTTGGGATGAGTGTTAGTGTAAAGCATATCTAAATACCTGCCATCATCAGAATTTTCTGAGTAATTTTGTTACAGTTTATCATTTATTTAATAAGTTTAAAGCCTTTTGACCATATTGGTTAAATTTCATAGAGAGATAAGGAAGAATTTACAATTAAATAGTATCTAATTGTTATCGTAATTTTAAAGGAAATATAGAGACTTTTGTCGAAACTTTAACAGTTGTAAATTTAATAAGTAGAGGGATGGTATACTTTGGCTCGTTTAGAAGATGATTTCACAAATATCAATACAAAATTAAGCAATCCTGCTTATGTTCCTGAAAAAATATATGGAGGGTTACGCACTCTTACCTCATCTGGATTAGGGTGGCTGAAAGACAGTGTGTTTCTATTCACAACTTTAGCAATATTGCTAAAGTCGGTTCTTTTTATCGGGCTTATTAATAATGAGAATGCAACTAGGTATAGTCATCTAAAAGCTTTTTATAGTTTTAGCTCTTCGCCGCCGTTAGAGGTTTACGTTGCTTTTATTGTAATAATATTGAGTTTTGCCTTTTCATTTAAGAGCAGGGCCCGTTTCTGGTTTCTGTTAAGTTGTAATAGTTTGTTTTCCTTCTTAATCGTTGCAGATTTAATGTATTATCGTGGCTACAGTAGCTTCGTTACTCCCTATTTACTAAGTCAAACAACGAATCTTGACAATCTTTTTAGTAGTGTAATATCAATGTTGCGTCAAGTTGACCTTTTGTTTATCCTTGATCTGATAGTTTTACTGGGTATCGGTATTAAGCATAAGACGTTCTATGTTAAGACACAAAGAAATATTGTTACCCTGTTTATCCTTTTTGTGCTTTCAATCTCGTATATCTATTATCAACATGTTCAAATGGATCTTAGAGGGAATGGCGAAACGATGCTGTTTAGAGTTGCTTGGTCTCCAAATCAAACAATGTCTAACCTTTCGCCGCTAGGATATCATGGTTACGACATATATAACTATCTTAAAGATAGTAAGGCTCCTAAACTAACCCCCGAGGAGAATCAGAACATTGAAAATTGGTTTGTCCAAAACCAAGAGAACTTACCTGCCAATCAGTATCAGGGGATGTTCAAGGGTCAAAATCTGATTATGATTCAAGTTGAGTCACTCGAGACATCTGTGATAAACCAAAAAATTAATGGTCAAGAAATTACTCCTAATTTAAATAAACTTCTAGCCAATAGTTTATACTTTTCTAATTTCTACGAACAAGTCCATAATGGCTCAAGCTCGGATGCCGATTTATTGGCTAACACTTCAGTATATCCGGTGCGTACTGGTGCTACCTTTTTTAGATTCCCTTACGACACCTACAATTCACTGCCCAAGCTCTTGAGAGAGGATGGGTATAGTACCTTAGCCATTCATCCTGATAAAGGATCGTATTGGAATTGGATGCCTGCCCTGACGGCCATGGGTTTTGAAAAGACGATGGATGAAATGCAATTTAATACGGATGAGAAAATCGGCTTGGGGATCAGCGATGGCAGCTATTTTAAACAACTAGTGCCCATCATTTCAGAACAGAAGCAGCCTTTCTATAATTTTATGGTTACTTTAACAAGTCACAATCCTTTTGACTTACCTGATCAGTATCGATCACTTGTTCTAAGTAAAGATTTTAATAAGACGAAGTTGGGCGGTTATTGCCAAAGTATTCGCTATACCGATGAACAAATTGGCATTTTTTTGGAGTCGCTCGACCAAAGCAGGGTTTTAGATAATACGGTGGTTGTTATCTACGGTGATCATACAGGAGTGCACAAATACTATAATGATGAGGTCAAAGAAGTTGAGCCCCAGGAAAGCTGGTGTCACGATAACAGTAAACGAATCCCTCTAATTATTTATCATAAAGGAATGAAGGAACGAGAGATCATGATAACAGGCGGACAAATTGATACGATGCCCACGATAGCCTACCTGATGGGAGTTAACGAAGACCGTTATAAATACACAGTGTTTGGACGGAATTTGCTAAATACCAATAAGAATTTTGTCGTTTTGTCTAATCGGCAGTACATTGGAGAAGCTGAAAATACTACAGAATTCGAGAACCAAATTACAGGACTTGATATTGCAGATCTCGTCATTCGAAAAAATTACTTTAAAGAAGCAGGGTATAAATAAGAAGGACTTTTACAATTTTCGACGAACTACAGAGTCATTGACTTTAGATCGTTGCAAGTATATAAAATGGTGGTGTTTAGCTTGGTTGAAAAACAACGTGTAATCCAAGAATACGTGCCGGGAAAACAAGTTACAATGGCTCATATTATCCCAAATCCACAAGGAGATCTTCATGAGCGATTAGGGATCGTGACGACTGGGGCTATTGGGATTATGACCATTACCCCTAGTGAAGCAGCGATTATCGCAGCAGATGCTGCCTGCAAAGCTGGGGATATTGAACTTGGGTTTATAGATCGCTTTACTGGTTCTCTGGTGATTACCGGGGATGTTTCTAGCGTCGAAGCAGCGTTACGTGCTGCAGTGAATACTCTGGTTAATATTTTAGGGTTTACAGCGGCTGAGGTGACGAGAAGTTAATGGGTAGAGTACTTCTTATTGGGGGAATTGGTGCTGGCAAAACCTCTTTGAAGCAAATGCTTATGAATGAGCAGGTTAGTTATCGAAAAACCCAAATGTTAGATTTTTCTCAAGTCTTTATTGATTGTCCGGGCGAATATCTTGAGATCCCCCGCTTTTATCATGTTCTAATCGATGCGAGCCATCAGGTTTCAGAGATCTGGGCACTTCAAGATGCTACAAAACAGAGGACCATTTATCCGCCAAAATTTTCTAAGGTCTTTCGCAAACCCATTATTGGAATCATTACGAAAGTGGATTTGCCAAAAGCTAATATTAAACAAGCGGGTTCTTATTTGAACTATGCTGGAATTGAAGAACCCTTTTTTACGACATCAATCATGGACCAGGAAAGAGTTGCTCCTTTGCGTAGGCGATTGGAGGAGTTGAATGGATTGCGCGAATATTAAGGATTTATGTCTTGAATACACAAGCCTCACCGAAGAAGATATCATGATATTAGAAACTATGGCCTTGCAGATCCCGCATACAGCTGAAATGACAGGGACCGATATCTTCATTGATGCTCCGCTGAGAGACGGGGTAGATGCCGTGGTATTAGCTTGGGCCTGCCCAGAAAATCGGTCCTTATATGGACATAGTGTCGTGGGTGAATTAGCTTTAGCCAACAGTGAGCCAGCGGTTTATCGGACGCTCCAGACTGGTGAAACCAGTCGAAATGTGCGAGGGGTTAGCCAAGAGGGGATCCCTATTGCCCAAACCGTGGTCGCGATTCGTAACTCAGCAGACGACGTAATTGGTACTCTAATTATGGAACGTATAGAAGGAATGACGATTGTAACGGTTAGCTTTCCAAAACATAGTTCGGAGGGACAGTTATGAGCGAACTATCCATCTTAATTGCGGATGATGAGGCACTAATTCGCTTAGATATTAAAGAAATGTTGCAAGGAGCAGGACATATTGTTTGCGGTGAAGCAAACAATGGCCCGAAAGCGGTTGAATTGGCTAAATCCTTCGCTCCAGATTTGGCGATTCTTGATGTAATGATGCCAGGGCTAGATGGGCTGGAAGTGGCAAAGATCTTGCACTCTATGAACATTCCCGTCTTATTGCTTACTGCCTACAGTCAGTCCAAATTTATTAACCGGGCGGAGAAAGTTAGTGTGTATGGTTACCTTGTCAAACCTATTACTGAGCGAGATCTTCTACCTGCCATCCAAATTGCCTATGCTCGCTGGAGAGAGATGCAAGCTGTCCGTGCGAAATTGGAAAACACCCAGCTGGAATTACAAAGTCAGAAAACAATTGCCCGAGCCCGTTCTATCCTCGCAGAACGCAATGGAATTAGTGATTATGAAGCACATCAATTACTTATTCATCAGGCCATGGATCTTCGAATTACGGTCGTAAAACTGGCAGCTCAAATTATTGATGAAACTTCTAAAGTCAAAAAGAATAAATAAGAAAGATTTTAAATGATTGCATGAACTTGGCTATAAACAAGAATTAGCTCGTCCGTTTCACCGTCAAATGTTCATGATGGTGTTTAACAACAGGCATGCAACTACTTTCTGCCGAGCAACTCGCTAGTTTTTTTTAATCCAATCGACTTCAATCGTCAATTGACCTACTTTTCGCACAAGTTCTGCAATATGCTCTTCCTTTTCAATGAGGTCTAGTTCTATATCGGAAGGCCCCTTCTTAAACACCTCAGGCGCTCTTTTCAAAAGCTCAGTCTTCTAGCGTCCAATCACAACTGGTCTGATCCTATGCTCGGAAGATATCCGTTCAATTTTGCGCAGATGGAACTTTAGATTCTTTGCCACATTTAACTTTCGGTACCAATAATGCAAGATTATTGGTGATTATGTTTTATCATATAAGTATCGAAACAAACCACGCAATAGGCGGGTTGTATAATAAACTGTGAAGGTATTGTATACCGTGGCAAACGAACAGCGGGTTGGCAGTTATGAAAAGATAATATGAAAGGAGACGCGGTCGTGAAGGAAAATCTCTTGTCAATTACGGAACTGGCGAAGCTCAGGAAGGTTACGAGTGAGACTTTACGCTATTATGATCGGATTGGCCTGATTAAACCGGAATATGTGGATCCACAGACAAAATACCGGTATTACTCCATCCGGCAATATGAAAAACTGGGGACAATCAGGGAACTGCGTCAGCTTGGGATGTCTTTGGATGACATTGTGGACTATTTCACGAACCGAAACCTAAAAAAATCCATAACGATCCTCGAAAAGCACCGCGAGATACTTCGCAGGGAGATCAAGGAAAAAATGCTTGTGAATATGGTCCTGCGCAGGAAACTACGCTTTTTGGATGAACTCACTTCGCTGCCGGCCCCGAATGTCGTCTTTGAACGGGTGTTCTCCAAACGTTACATGATCACCTTCGATGAGCCGGCCGGCGGACCGCGTGAGCACGCTTTCGCCTTCACCAAACTGGAATGGTATCTGAACGAAACGGCACCGATCCTTGCCAGTGACCGGGTTGGCGTGTATGCCGATGAAGCGATTTTGCAGAAGAGTGATTCGTATATCCCCTCATCGCCGATGCTACTGGTGGAAAAGGACGCGATCGATTCGGAATTCAAGAAGGCTATCCCCGCCGGTCTGTATCTCTGCATGTATTATCACAACGGCGGGCTGGAGGAATACCATGAATCTTTCGAGATCATCAAGGATTATATGAAGAAACATCGGATATGTATAAATGGAAATATTTTCCAGATATATAAGTTGGATGTGACCCTCACCAGCGACCCTATGGAAACGATTATGGAAATCCAGGTGCCGGTCAAAAAGATTTAATCTGCAAAACAAACAGCNNGCTGTTTGTTTTGCAGATTAAATTTCAAAAGTACCCCGTTAAGTTATAAGTTAAAAGGAAATATTATGTTTCTTTTTATAGGCAATATGGGAAATGAATTCGAGCATAAGACCTGCCGCAGCAATCGAAGTAATATTGCCGACATCAAATTGCGGAGCGACCTCAACCATATCATATCCAACGATATTCAGTTCCTTCAAGCCTCTGATAATTTCCAATGTTTTCGCGGTAGTGAAACCTCCGATTACGGGAGTTCCTGTTCCCGGCGCATAGGACGGATCAAGGAAATCAATGTCAAAGGTAAGGAATGCCTTGGCATTCCCCACACGTTGCTTGATGCGTTCGACGATTTCTTCCGCTGACATTTGGTGGCATTCAACCGCTTTCAGAAGACCATATCCAAGCCCTTTGGAGTTCTGGGTATCCTCTTCTCCATAAAGCCCTTCTCTAATTCCGACCTGAATCGATTTGGAGGTATCAACAAGCCCTTCCTTAGCCGCGTGGTAAAAAGGCGTGCCATGATTATAGGGCTTTCCGAAATACTCCGGAATCGTATCGTAATGAGAATCGAAATGAATCAAAGCTACAGGACCATGCACTTTATGGCAAGCCCTCAGTTCCGGCAGTGTTACGCTGTGATCACCGCCCATTGCGACCGGAATAACCCCTTTTGCAAAAAGAGGCGCCATGCCCTCGGTAATTAAATCAAATGATTCTTCAATATAACCCGGAACAGAACCCAAATCGCCATAATCAACGCCAGAGCAATAATCAAACACACCTACCTCAAGCTCAGGATTATAAGGCTTGGCCGCAAGGCCGGACATTTCTCTGATGGACGCAGGACCCATCCGGCATCCAACTCTGTTGGATGCGCCGGTATCAAAGGGAATACCCACTACTGCAAAGTCGATGTCATCTGTTGTAACAACATGCTGCATCCTCATAAATGTTTTAATGCCTGAAAATCTCGGCGATTTCAGGGAGTTCATAGCTTTATACTTAATCATAGGTCATACTCCTTCCAATTTTGTTATTTTGCAGCCACACTTTTCTATTGGTGCGTCACAAACAAAAATGATAAGAGAGCAGACCGTCACTACCCCATGGAGCAGACCGTCACTGCTCCATTGTTATTCATTTTGCCGCTGTGTATGAAATTATATTCTTTTGTTGAAGATCTGTCAACAAGTTTGATAACAGTGATCTTACACCATATTGTGTCCATATTGTGTGACAATCCCAAAGTTAGTCCAGTCGAATTTTGAGTATACAACTGCTCTGCAAATTCCCTGGGCATCAGGTTCCCTAACGTGATGCAGTTGTATTCATTCCGCCTTCCAGGTGTTTCAGGATATTGATGAGTTATCCTCGGTGAACTTTTTGTTCATTTTCTTCCCCTCCTGGATAATGTTATTGTATCATCCAGACCCCTCCCAGGAACGGACTACTTTTGACCTTGCCGCCATACATGAAGTTTTCGGCAAGTGTGTCGTTGTGGCAGGGAACCAGCTTGGGGGGATTATTTTCAAATAAGGTAGAGAGTTAGGAATAGCTTTTTAAAAAATATTAAGGCAGAAGGAGTATATATGTGACTCTGACCAGTGACACGGAAGAAATAATTAGTCGATTGTTTCGAAAAATAAAAAAATTGTATTGACCTTTGTGGTACAAAAAGGTTTATGCTTACGACAGAAGTAGAACGTTAATCCCGATGGATGCTCACACATCCTACCGTCCGGGAATACGTTATGCTCCTGCTACAATTCGCGGCGCGCATGGCATTGACTCCCATAACCCTGACGTTGGCATACTGGTTTTTGACATGGGAACAGGAAAAAACTTATCAGACAATGGGATAAAGTTTGTACGAAGGGATATAACGCCCTTTTCAAGAGTCAGGTCAGGTAATCAATGCACAATGGCTTGAAAAAAGTGAAAGCCCTTCCTGGGTTCTTTCAAGCTACGCCTTTTAGGCGTAGTCTTGACTTAGCAGGATTATGAATGATGAGGAGGATTTTATCATGCAAGAAAATAAATCTGTTTTTGGAAATAATCTTCAGAACGTTGATATCCCGGATTTTTTCGTCCTGAGTAACCTGGTCACGACCGCTAGCGGTAAAAAAGCTACCAGTGTCGACATTATGCCCGGCGGCCTCACCAACAAAAACTTTAAGATCACTCTCGAAGACGGTACTGCCATTGCCATGCGTGTCGCCGGTTACGGTACAGCCGGATACATCAACCGCCCCGGGGAGAAGCACAACGCTTCCCTGATGGCCAGCATCGGCATCGCTCCCGAGATATACTATTATGATACTGAGACCGGTTCCCAGCTCTGCGAGTACATCGATGCTGACACCATGCATCCCGATGATTTCATTAATAGGTCCGAAGTACTCACAGAGGCTGCGGTTGTCATGCGTAAATATCATGACAGCGGTTGTCAGTTCAAGAGCGTCTTCAATCCCATCGCCAAGATCATGGAGTATCTGGACATACTCAAGGGGCACAACTTCACCGAGATGTACAAGGGTTTCGACAAGGCGATGGAAAAGCTGGAAAAAATCAAAGCCGCCTATGAAAAGAATCCCCCTAAGCTGGTTCCCTGTCACAACGACACCCTTGCTGAAAACTTCATGTATGACGGCAAGGTCATGCGTGTGATCGACTGGGAATACAGCGGTATGAACGACGGATTCTATGATGTTGCCTGCGTCATTGTGGAAAACCCGCTGAACACCGAAAACGAAAACGCCTTAATCACGGCTTATGTTGGCGCCGAGCCTAACGAAGAGCAGAAGGCCCGTACCCTTATCAATAAATTCCTGGTGAACACCCACTGGTCCATCTGGTCGCTGGTTCAGATCTGCTACGGAAAGGATCATGATTTCTACTGGGAGTATGGCCTGTCCCGTGCGGATTTCTTCAATGAGTACATGGCCGACCCCAACTTCGACCGTTACATCGACCTGATTGGTTGATCGGAGGAACAATTAGCTGCGTCGTCGGAGCACTGGTAATGAGCTTTAAAAAGATACCGGCCTTGCCCAGCCCTTCAATGACCGGGCTTCACACCATGAGCAGACATGTTTATCCCATCGATGGTGTCCGTTCATAATCTGGTAGTGGGGCTGGTAATGTCTCTATCCCATGAGTGACTAAATGAAATACCAGAAAACCCATAGTGGAAAAAGCAGAAGCACACAGGGTAATGGTAAACCATGAGATTTATAGATATTAGATAAATCAACTATCCTATGTAAATGAAATAGGCGGATTAGCAA
>DOPS01000334.1:0-3142 GCA_003512645.1 Desulfosporosinus sp. | reverse complement strand
ACAGTATTATACAACATATCGACTCCTGAGGTGACGTATTTGGTAACTTCTCCTAATTTAAAAGCCCTAAGTGTTTCAGCAGGCAGCAAGGCGCCATCTACAACACCTTTAGACATTGAATCATATGTCTCGGCTATGGTTAAGCCAACTGGAACCGCGCCCAAGGCTTTCAGCGTATCAACATTTGCACCGCTGGCTCGAATTTGCATGCCTTTCAGATCTTCCAGAGTTTTTACCGGTTTGATCGTCATCAGAACTCCAGGGGCAATGCCGTATGTGTACAAAAGATGGGTATCTTCAAGTTCTTTGGGTTTAAGTTCCTTCAAAAGATCACGGGCAACATAACTGGATGCTTTAGCGCCTTTGAACTGAAGTCCGCCCACATACATTGCATTAAATACTGGCAACCTGCCGAT
Source organism: Desulfosporosinus sp. (assembly GCA_003512645.1). Taxonomy (GTDB): domain Bacteria; phylum Bacillota; class Desulfitobacteriia; order Desulfitobacteriales; family Desulfitobacteriaceae; genus Desulfosporosinus. Next base: position 2,726 of record DOPS01000334.1, on the reverse strand, counting down.
ATTATAACCGGAGACATCGTGACCCACATCCGCAACGCCTGATGCAACGCCTTCATAAATATCACCGCTTTTTAATAAAGTTCCCGCTGGATAAATATCCACTTTTACCAAGCCGTTAGTGACTTCTTCAACTCTTTTCGCCCAGACGCCTGTCATATTTACGTTAATCGGGTGACCAGGCGGTATGAAATCGGCAAACTTTAATGTTACCGGCTTCATCGTTTCCTTAGTTGGAGTATCCTTAGCTGGAGTATCCCCACTTACTTTAGTCCCGCCGCATCCGGCAAGCAGAACCAGCCCAAAAACTAACGCTACTAATAAAATAATATTTTTCCTTAGTTTCAAAACAATTCCTCCTCTAATTTGAATGTTTATTTGCATAGATCTGTATTAATCTTTTGGGGTGTTTCAAGTAAAAAAATATTAGTTACTCTCCCTATCACCTTCAGGTTCATTTTGTCTGAAATGATTTCCCCCTTATCCAAAGATGTAAAATGTCTTGTTCCCTGAAATTTGCCTGAAGCATCACCCCCTATTTAATGCTTACAATCCTTGCTGATTGGCGTCTTCTAGTTGTTTTCCGTTTGTGCAAATTATAATTAATGATATATGTAATAATATTATACTTAATAGTATAGTGACAAAAAACAATTATTTTACCTTTACTAATAAAATGTTATTCATCACCCTTCCCATAACTGCCCAAGGAAATTGACATCTACCAGGCTTGCATTCAAAATTGCTATATTCCTAATGTCGCGGCCACATTTATTGAATTTACCTTTAAAAAACAAATTATTAATCAGTTGGTTTCTATAATTTTTCAGCTTCAATTATGTCGTGTAAAAATTCACATATTAAAATTTGATTTAATTTAATTTAATTAGTTTATTCTGAATATTTTTAATATCAATATAAATCAGTATAATTTGATATTTATTCTGTGTCAACTATTTTATTAATATGTTTTAATAAAATTCTGTAATGATAGCAGAGTTACCCAATTCGGTCCGAATCCGCCAATACGCTCCACTGTTGAAATAGGAAAAGCCCTTAAGAAACAGGGACAAGTCATTTCCCTTGAACAATTCAGTGCTCCTGTCCTGCTTTTTGGTGCCTTAAACCCAACAGATTTATATAGCTTTGCCTCCAGTCAAATAGGATCTCTTTTAGCCTATGATAAAACCCATAATTCCCAACTTCTTACCACATTACAAGAATTTCTTAACCTCCGTGGTAATCTTGAGGGAACCGCAAGAATCCTTAATTTGTCAGTAAGCGGTTTTAAATATCGGTTACTACGTATTGAAGCGATTACCGGGCAGGATCTTAAGGACCCTCAAGCCTGTTTTAATTTGCAATTAGCCTTAAATATTCTCCAGTTAGTCGGGGAGGAGCTAATCTATCAAAACCATAATTCAAAGTGATTTTTTAATACTAAATAGCTTTCCAACCCCTTAAATTATATAACACAAATTGGCAATCGCTATCTGTTGACACAGGCGCCGATTTGATTTATAGTATCAATATCCTCAACAACTAAATATTGAATTTCTCTTATCAAGAGTGGCGGAGGGACTGGCCCAATGATGCCCGGCAACCGATAGTGCAAGCTATGAGGTGCTAATTCCAACAGAACCATAGGTTCTGAGAGATGAGAGTAGCGTGTTAAATATCATAACGGCCGCTTCTCTTGAAGTGGGTCGTTTTTTATTTACCAACCACCTCAATAGTCCTCTCTCAATTCAAACGATCCCTGTATGATCCCACAAACCAAAAAAACTAGGAGGAATTATCATGACTGAAAAGCGACAACTAGGTATTGAAACAATTTCCTTACACGGAGGGCAAAGCCCAGATTCAGCAACCAATTCGCGTGCCGTTCCTATCTACCAGACCTCCTCCTTCGTCTTCAACGACACTGATCATGCTGCTAATTTATTTGCCTTAAAAGAACCTGGCAATATTTACACTCGAATTATGAATCCTACTCAAGACGTCTTTGAACAACGCATTGCACTTCTTGAAGGGGGAGTTGGAGCGCTTGCAACTGCATCCGGCCAAGCAGCTATTACCTACGCACTTTTAAACATCGTCCAAGCAGGGGATGAAATTGTCGCCTCCAGTTCCCTTTACGGAGGCACTTACACCTTATTCGCCTACACATTTGCTAAACTTGGAATCAAAGTTCACTTTGTAGACGTCGACAAACCAGAAGAATTCCGCTCAAAAATCACAGATAAGACAAAAGCCTTGTATACTGAAACCATCGGAAATCCGCTCATCAATGTTGCCGATCTAGAAACGATTGCTCAAATTGCTCATGAAAACGGCCTTCCCCTGATCGTAGACAATACCTTTGCCTCACCCTACTTGTGCCGTCCAATCGAGCACGGAGCGGACATTGTGGTGCATTCTGCCACCAAATTTATAGGTGGCCATGGTACTTCGATAGGAGGAGTCATTGTCGACTCTGGGAAATTCGACTGGAACAACGGTAAGTTCCTAGGACTCAGTCAACCAGATCCGAGCTACCACGGCATAATTTTTACAGAAGCCTGTGGTAATGCTGCTTATATTATCAAAGCGAGAGTATCCCTTTTGCGCGACACTGGTGCAGCCCTTTCCCCTTTTAACTCCTTTTTGTTCTTACAAGGATTAGAAACGCTTCCCTTACGCATGGAACGCCATGTTGCCAATGCTCAAAAAGTTGCAGAATTCCTTGA
>DOPS01000130.1:16257-16607 GCA_003512645.1 Desulfosporosinus sp. | reverse complement strand
TCTTTGGCATGAGGATCTTGACTCAGTATCTTTTTCGCTTTCAGAGCGAAAGCCTGCATTGCCTCCGTGTCGTTTCCCAGGATAACAAAGGAGACATCCTTACCCTCGTTGGGTCCTAACGAACTTGCTTTAACAGCCAGTTCAACTCCGGAGATTCCTTTTAAGTCCTCCCTGATTTCTGAGGCAATCAGTTTCGACGACTTTTCTCGCTCTTGTTTCTCAGTTAATTTTACATAGAGTGATATTTTTTCAGGGCTGACAGTAGTATAAACATGAGTGACTTCAGGATATTCCACAATCTTTTTTTCAATCTCTTTCGCTTTTCGTCCTCCAGCCTGCAATGTCAAACC
>DOPS01000130.1:0-16177 GCA_003512645.1 Desulfosporosinus sp. | reverse complement strand
AGTCTAAAAAATGACCCACAAAGATTCTTTTCATCTTTCTCTCAGACTTTAATAATTTAGAAGACATCATAGGTACTAATGTGAAGGATATAAACAGTGAAACCAGCATGCTAAAGGCTACTGTGAGTCCAAATTCAATAAAGTATTTTCCAATAATCCCCGTAACCATGGCGATAGGCACAAAAACCGCAACCACTGCAAAGGTTGTTGCCATAACCGCTAACCCAATCTCTGCTGTAGCCTCCCGGGCTGCCTGCATAGGCGGCTTTCCCATATGTAAGTGCCGGACAATATTCTCGATTACCACGATGGCATCGTCAATCAGTAAGCCGACCGACAGTGACAGGGCCATCAATGACATGGTATTAAGAGAAAAATCCATGACCTTCATGGCAATGAAGGTTGTTACAATCGATGTTGGTAAGGAAATTCCACTGATCAAGGTAGTTTCCCATTCCCGTAAAAAAAGGAATACTATAATGACCGCCAGGATACACCCTTCAAGGATCGTTTTTACAACTTCGTTGACCGAATCACGTATAGACACAGAATTATCTGCAACTACATCGATCGTTATTCCTTGGGGGAGAACTCCCTTGATAATCTCTAATTGCTTTTTTACATTATCCGAGACAAGCACGGTATTAGAACCCGACTGTTTAACGATATCCACCCCGATGGCCTCTTTACCATCATAATAAGAAATACTGTCCTTCTCTTTAATTCCGTCCGATACCGTAGCTACATCACGAACCTTAATTTCACGACCCGAACGTACCCCTACAGTAATATTGTAAAAATCATCCAGACTCTTAACTTTGTTATCGGTCCGAAGAGATATTTCACTTTGCCCGTCCGATACCTTCCCACCTGGTCTTTCCATGTTACCATTCTGAACACTGCTCACCATCTCGGCTGGAGTCAAGCCATAGGCGGCTAACTTCTCTAGATCCAGCTTGATCTTTATCTCCCTTTCCTCTTTACCGTATACCTTAACAGAGCCAACACCGCTTACAGTATATAGACTCTTTATGATAACATCATCTACGACCTTGGTTATGACGCGGTTATCCATGGTTCCGCTTACTGCGAGTGATAAGATTGGCGTTGCTGAGAAATCATATTTTGCAATAATCGGCTCATCGATATCATTAGGGAGGCTTTTCCTTATTGAACTGACTTTATCCCGTACTTCCTGGGCCGCAACATCCGGCGATTTTGCTAGATCAAATTCAACGATTACGTTGCATATGCCTTCACTGATATTTGTATAAATATGCTTTACTCCTGAAATTTGTCCTATGGCCTCTTCGACCTTCTTGGCCACATTGGTTTCCATCTGGTCGGGCGCAACCCCATGCTGTTCAATGGCAACAGTTACATAGGGAAAGTCTGCTTGTGGCATATCATTAATGGTTAATCCTTTATAGCAAAGCATTCCTACAACAATGAATGCTATGATGATAACGGTTATAAATACAGGTCGTTTTGTACTGATAGTTGTTATAAACATCCTTTGTCCCCCTATTCTGAAACCACCGTGATCTCATCACCCTCTTGAAGCATGTTCAGGTTTGTCGAGATAATTGATTCATCTCCATGAAGACCTGATTTAATCTCTGCCTGATTATTGACCAAGTTTCCAACTGTTACTGAGCGTTTTTTCACAATCCCATTATCATTTATGTATACAGAATAGTCGCTTTCCTTACCAGTTATGAGCGCTACCGGGATAACAAACTTCTGGACTTTTACATCATCTATCAGCATTACCTTAGCAAATACCCCGGGCCTTAACGACAACTTCTCATTATTCAATTGTATCTTCACCTTGAATGCTCTTGAAGATGAATCGGCAGAGGGGTTGATGCTTTTCACGACACCTTCATAAGTATCTGCATTATCTTCGGTTAGCTTTACTCTTGCCTTTTGTCCTATTTCTATAGTTTGAATTAGAGTTTGGTCTACCTCAATAGCGGCATCTATCAATGAAATATCTTTAACCTTTCCCAGCTCGTTTCCTGGAGAAAGAAACTGTCCAAGACTGACATTTTTTCCGTCCATAACTCCGGTGATTGGAGCTCTGATGATCATATCCGCTAATCCAGTTTTCAGATTGTCAAGATTGGTTTGAGCTGCTTGAATATTAGCTTGATTTGAAGCGATGTCTGCTTTGGTCATTTTCAGTGAGGTTTCTGCGTTTTCCAGTTCAGCCTGGGCAACGACACCTTGCTGAGCTAATACTTTTATTCGATCGTAGAAGCGTTGAGTATTTTCTAGGCTCGCCTCCGTCTTTTGCAGCATCGCCTTTGAAACCTCCAACTGGCTTTCAGCAGACTTTATCTGATTCTTAATATCCTGATCATCTAATATAACAAGTGTCTCACCCGCTGTGACTTGCTTTCCATCATCAAATAAAACACTGATGACCTTTCCGCTGTTCTTCGAACTTACAATTCCTTCCTGATCAGCTTCCAATGTTGCCTTATAGTATAGTCCTTCGCTTTGAGTTACCTCCTTTGGGCTGATTACTTGCACTGCGACCTTGTTACTTGCAACTGGTGCCACGCTTTCATTATCCTTGGCCACAAAGATTGATTGAAGTTCATTTCGATTAAAAAGTAAAACTCCACCTATAAAAATAACGACAATAATTAGGACTGAAATCATTCTCTTTTTACTCATACCTTCACCCCTCATTAGACTGAACAAAAATCCAATCCTTACTTTTTTAGCTCCTATTCCGTTTAGAATAGAATCAATTATTTTTTCTTTATCAAGCTCTTTCTGCTGCAGTGTTCTTCTGCTAGTGGTTCTATACTCTTGTTATAAAAGTTTTTTGTTATATCAACAATCTATGCCAATTCAAGCAATTCAAGTCCGTATTCAGTAGCTTGATAAGTTTTTGGGCTAATCCTTGATCAACTCCTGACTTTTTTAACTTTGCTTAGGTAATCTGTATTCGTTCAGTCGGTTTTTGGTTATGTTTTTGGAAAAGCCACACCGCGTTTTTATGATACAATAGGGGTAACTGGAATCTAAGGGGTATGAAACATGGAAATCCAATTACTCCGACATGTAACCTTACTAATAGCCTTTAACAACACAAAACTATTAGTGGTCCAATGTTGAGCAAAGCTGGAGAAAGTCCCCTATTTGATAATTCTCCCAATAGCTATCGTAATCCTCTCGTCGAGCAATAGCCGCCACAAATTTTTTTTTTGCAGGAAGTAGATGCCTAAATTGCAGCGTTATACAGGGACCACAGTTTATCTTTTCCCTCTACTTGTCTAGGGCTTCCGTTCGCTTGATTACCAAATCATCGAGATTAAGGTTTATCTCTTTCAGGCGCGCTGTCATTACTTATTTTATAGAAGTACTTATATTTACAAGCACTTCTATAAAATAAATCAAATCCGCATTACTAGCGGATTTGATTGGATATACTTATACTAGTGGTTATGCATGATAGATATTATGTAAAGTAGAGTATTTAATACCGTAGGGGAGTACTACTATAATAGCCCAATAGATTGATTTCTAAGCAAGATCAATTTATTAATGTATGTGTTTTTCTTTGCATCGCACACCTGGTGCAATTCAAAATATGTGCTGAGCTTTTTTACTCAGTCATATCAGGTATGGTTTTTCATGTGGATAGATTAATTGAAATATTGTATAGATGTATCGTTTAGAGTCAGTTCACTCGTAATCGATCATAAAACCACCCTCTAGGAGCCTCTGTAATGCTTTAACGAGATGAGCCTAGTATGTTTCCATCTAAACTAAGAGAACCATGGCCATAGGGCTTAAACATCTCACGAAGGGCAAATCTAACGAATTAGAAAATTCCCTGACATTACAATAGAAATGTTGACCAATTTAGTCGATGAAGATTCGACACGTTGAAATGAAGATTTATCCTTTTAGCCAAGAGCCACTTTTGTCAGTTTCCAACTATGCGCTAAATCACTCTTTAGTGCATAGTTGTCATTTGTTAAATTACTATATATAATAGCGATATCATCTTTGCTTTACTTCTTGCTCCTTGTTGCTCTTTGCTATAGTCATTCTATTAAATTCACGGAGGTAGGTTTAATGAAAGATAATAATGGATTTACTTCTTCTACCCTTCCCCATTTTGCTCAAGATTTTATTAATCACCTTGCTGTCATCAATAAGTCTAGAAATACTCAATATGCCTATACCAATGAACTCCGTTTGTTCTTTCAATTTCTTTGTGATTCCATGCCTACCTTCCCCTCTATGCCCGTAGACATAGGTTTATTTCTTATGGATAAAATCGGACATCGTGACATAGAAGCCTATTTGAGCTGGGCTAGTATGGAACGTAATAACGGGGTGCGTGCACTTGCTCGCAAACAAGCAGTAATAAAATCCCTTTATCGATATTTACTACGTGAGGATATGGTTTCTAAAGATGTTACCATCAAATTAGACCCTATTAATGTCAACCAAAAGCTTCCTAAAGCTCTTGAGCCTAATCAGATTGCTGATCTTACTGACGTTTTGCAGAATGGTATTGGTTTGTCTAAGGAACAGCTCAAATATCATGCTTATACAGAAAAAAGGAATTACGCTATATTTCTTACCTTTATCGGTACTGGATTACGCTTATCTGAGCTATGCAGTCTCAATCTCAGAACAACTTATCTCAATAAAGGCTACTTTGAACTTATTCGCAAAGGAAGTAAAGAAACCGTCGTATACTTTAATGCAGAAATTTCGGAGGCATTGAATGATTATCTTCAAAATGAACGACCACGTTATGCTCAGGGCAAATCAGAAGCGTTGTTTCTTTCTATGCAAGGAAAACGTATTAGTACCAGAGCAGTACAAAATCTAATAGCAAAATATATGGCGATTCTTAAAACATTGGGCCATAATACAGACGGTTTTAGCGCTCATAAAATGCGTTCAACGTTTGCTACATTACTACTTCGCGAAACGGATAATCTTGCCATTGTACAAGACGCTTTAGGACATGCCGACCCCAGAACCACGAGGATTTATGCTAAGGTTCTAGATGAACAGCTTAAACGGTCAGCGGCATTAATTAAGTTTAAGTAAGAGATTTATTATTCAGGACACTGACTTTATTACAACCTCAGAACCAAACTCCCTATGCCTTTAGCTCTTTTTGACTCCAAAGGCGATTTGCTTGTATTTTAAACCGTCTATTTTGTGTCGGCAAGGTTGTTCACTCCTACCAGTACGTCCTCCTGCAAAATATGTTGCATTTTTTTGGGTTCTTCAAACAATGGACTGTGAGCAGATTGTTCAAACGTGTAAAATCCTTTCATGGGCACCTGTAGTTCCTCAAAATAATCCTTTGCCAAAGAGTAGGATACCGTGTAATCATATATGCCATGAAAAAAGTAGACAGGAATATCCAACCGCTGTACCTTCTTAGTCAAATCCGTGGCAACCAGCTTGTTCCATAAATCGTAGGTTTTTGTAGTTAAAAATTTGCCGCGCCATATAATTATCTTTTCGCTGAGGGTATACTCCCTGTGTAGCATTATAGGTAAAAAGACACCACTGATTACAGATTTCATCTTATGCGTAGTGCCAATGCCAAGCTTGTGCATCGGTGCGTCACGCATGGAATAGTATGAAGGCATGTTTATCTCACTGATAGAGTATTTCTTAAACTCTTGCAACATTCTTTTGTCCCCAAGCCTCGTAAACTGTTCAATCATATAGTTGTATGCCAACTTTTCTGATTCGAGCTGATTTGAGATCTGGGCCACGGCAATGTAGGCGTTGTACAACTCCGGTGCTCGTGCCGCCGCTTGGATGCCAATAAAAGANNAAGGTAATTTGTCACTTCCAGTGTGTCGGATATCAATTGCTCGAATGTCATGGTCTCGGGTAGAATATCGGAACTATAGGAAAGTCCGGCGCCTCGCTGTTCCCACCAGCAGACAGTAAAATAGTTCTCAAGAACTAAAGGATATCTCCGACTAACCGCATATTCGGGCATACCAGGACCCCCATGCAAGAAAAGTAATACAGGCTTCGTTTTATCCTTACCCTTGATAAACATCCCCTGCTCCACCCCATTGATATTGATAAGGATTTTTTCCGAAATGCTACCTGCCAGAGGCCTTCCGTTTTCATCTAAGAAAGGTTCAGGTTTTCCGGGACTGCATGCCAGCAGTACTCCCACAAGAATAAACATACAAATAAGTAAAACAGCAGGTATGATCAGCATAATACGTACCACCCTTCGTACAAACGATTTAACAAAAGTTGTTTTCCTATTTGTCATTTTTGCTCCTCCATATATGCCAAAAAGCTAATGCTTTTTTAATTACAATATCACCCAAATTATTCCACTATAACCTTTCTATATTTTCCTCGCATATCCTTCCTCTAGTAAATATAATCCAATATTATCGTTTCCACGTGCGTTGTTACGTTACTTCATTGTTAGTTTTGCTAACTGCTTATCCAGTCTCTTAAGGAAAATCTGGGACCCACCCACTTCCTGGTTACTTGGTTTTTCTGCGAATTTAATAAAATAATTTTAGGAGGGTTTAAGTTTGGATAATGCTAACTTGATTATAAAAAATTGAGCATAAGTTTCAAGACAAAAAACAATAATGATTAATGTATGGTTTTAGCATTTGAATTGGATATTCAGACGTATTATATTTAAAGAAGGTATTTCCGCAACAACTTTGGATATCCTCCCATTTTGGAGGTATATCCGCATTACCTTCGGATATCCCGGAGTTGAACTAAACCGATATGCGGTAGCTATAATTCAGTTATAAACGATACTTATCTACTTTATAGGAACAATAACCAAGAAACTGTAAAGGATGGTATGTTACAGTTACGAAGCAAAATGAAAATGGACTTAGAACTCAAGGGGTTTAGTCAAAGCACTTAGAGAACATATAAGGGGGAAACTAACTATGTCAAACGTAGCACTACTTGGAGCATTGCAATCCCGTTTTGAGAAAAACACGAACCGCCATAAAGGTCTTGAATGGACTAAAGTACAAGCAAAGCTGGAAACTAATACTGAAAAACTGAGGTCACTCAATGAAATGGAAAGAACTGGCGGTGAACCGGATGTTGTTGGTCATGATAAAAAGACGGGCGAATACATTTTTTATGATTGTTCAGCAGAAAGTCCTAAAGGTCGCAGAAGTGTTTGTTACGACCGTGAAGCGCTGGAGTCAAGGAAAGAACATAAACCAGAAAATAACGCTATTGATATGGCTGCTGCCATGGGCATTGAGCTTTTAACGGAAGAACAATACCGGGAGCTGCAGAAACTTGGAAATTTTGATGCGAAAACATCGAGCTGGGTGAAAACACCTGCTAATATTAGAAAACTCGGCGGGGCCATCTTTTGTGATCGTCGCTACGACACTGTCTTTGTGTACCACAATGGAGCAGAATCCTACTATGCTGCCAGGGGTTTCCGTGGCTCGCTTAGGGTCTAAATTTGGACTTTGAATTTTTGCATTTAATTCGGACACAGGTAAAGTATCAACGTATGCGGTCCCCAGTAATACACTCTGTGCATCCCCAACACGAATGAGTTAACTCCAAGTCAAGCATATTCTTTTAGAAGTATGGTTGTGTAATCGCTACACGTTGGTATCAATGCGGGAGGACCCACGAAGCTCCCACTTCCTGAATAGCCATCTTTTCCATTTGACCGGCGGCAGCCTGACGAAAGCGAGTGATTGGCTCTTCCATAGGCTCATTGGATAGTTTAAAAGTCCCCCAGTGTTTTCCCTCAATGGCTTTCACATTTACCCCTGCTAAAGACTTGCTATCTCCCCAATGCATTTCCTCTAAAGAATTGAATTTCATGCCCTGCCATAGAGGAGTTGTATTTTTGGCAGTGACTGCAATTGTATCTGGTGACTGCAGTTGACGCAAAGTGGGATAGTCGAAATGATCCGTGTGGGCATGAGAGATAAGTAACAGATCGACAGGACCAACTTCCTCGCCCTTTAATGCAGCTGATATATAACGACTTGGCCCAATCGTTTGGTCACCAAAGGGAATAAGACCAATACGAGAACCCAATGCCGGATCAATAATGATCTTTGTGCCAAAGAAATTAATTAAAAAACTGGCATGACCAAGCCAAGCGACGGTAACTTCGTTCTCTGACCACTTGTCAGGAGTCGGGCGGAGTCTGGCCTTGGTTGCTTGATGCTCAACCTCCTCACCGTTAGCTAATAATTTACCTGTCGGTAGTATACTAAGTCCACCTGCAACAGAAAGCATCCCTAATAGTCCTAATCCGATAACTTCCCGTCTGGTGTATTTTTTGTTTGACAGAAGGTTAGTTAGTTCTTGCCTCCGCCCAAGTAAACGTTCATACCGGGCTAGATGTGCTTTAACACGGGCCATTAATTCTCCCGGGATGAACGGCTTGGTTATCTCCTTTACTTAAATTCTTCACAATGACCTCACGGGCTTTGATCAATACTTCCCTGCTGATGTCGTTAAGTTGGACTTGATATCCTCCCTGGGCACAAACCTGAGCTATTCCACGACCCATTATACCGGAGCCAATCACTGTTACTAGCTTGATTTCCATACTTCCTCTTCTCCTATTCACTCACAAATGTGATCTAGATGGCATACTCTTTAAGCAATTGAGCGGCTACAATCCCTTTCTGAATTTCCGCTGTCCCTTCATAGATCCTGGTGATGCGTGCATCACGATAATATCTTTCGATGGGCAACTCCCTCATATAACCCATACCACCGAAGACTTGCAGGGCTTTGTCAGCTACCCGGCAATAAGCCTCAGCAGCATAGTACTTGACCATAGCTGCTTCCTTAATCACTTTCATATCCACTATAAAAGCCGTAATCCCTTTGGATCCTTTAGCTTTGTCGGTAACTGCCATTACAGTGAAGACACCGGCAATAGGGGCGTTGGTAATAAAATGTTTGGTCCCATTGAGAACATAGCGGTCACCTTTCAATTCCGCTTTAGTACTGATATTCGAGGCGTCTGATCCGGCGTTGGGCTCAGTTAAGGCAAAGGCTCCTATTTTCTCTCCAGAGGCCATGTCAGGAAGATACTTTTGCTTCTGTGCTTCAGTTCCCAAATCCACAATTCCAACCGAACCGATCCCGTTATGGGCTCCAAGCAAAGTGGTAAAGCCATTGTTAGTTCGGCCAAGTTGCTCGAAAACGAGGCATTTCCCGACCATGCCAATGCCGGTTCCACCATATTCTGCTGGAATGCTCAGCCCAAATAGGCCCATTTCTTTGGACTCGTTAATTATTTCATCCGGTATCCGATCTTCTTCTTCGATCTGCTGACCACGGGGATCTACTTTCTTATCAACGAAATTCTTGACGACTTTGCTCAACATTTCCAGTTCTTCGGAGAAACTAAAATCCATGTCTTCACTCCCTTTTAACCTTTTCGTTGTCCTTCGACTTAGGTTAGGTCTCCAGGATTACCGAAGGTCCAGCTCTTTTAACGTCCCTGAAAGTTTGGCTTACGCTTTTCTAAAAACGCCTGTATCCCTTCCTTTTTGTCTTCCGTAGCACATAAAATGCTAAAGCATTTATTCTTATACTGCAGGCCGGCTTCAAGGTCCATGCGCAAACCTTTCACGGTAGGCATCAGCAAATAGTTCTTTCTCACCTTTATCCGGGAAATCGCCATATTTTGTTTGCCCTGCTCCCACTATAGCTACAGGCTTCATTTTTTTATCTCCTCCCACACTACTCCGCTTAGCAACATTTGAACTCTGGTTTCCTCTTTTCCAAGAAGGCATTAATCCCTTCGAGGTGATCAGCAGAGCCAAACACAACTGCTTGCCCTAAACGCTCTAAGGCCTGGGCAGTGTGCATATCCACATCTACCCCGTTATTGATCACAAATTTTGCTAACTGCAAGACAAGGGGACTTTTTTGCGCCATTTCCCGTGCCATTTGCAAAGCGGTTTCCATCAGGTTGTTAGGATCAACCACCATATTAACCAATCCGATTCTTTCTGCTTCAGAAGCGCTGATTATTTTCCCCGTAAAAATCATCTCTTTGGCTTTTCCCAGTCCAATTAAACGCGTCAGACGCTGGGTGCCACCTGCTCCCGGCAAAATACCCACATTAATCTCTGTCTGACCGAATTTAGCGGTGTCACAGCAAATTCGGATATCGCAGGCCAAGGCCAACTCCAGTCCCCCACCAAGAGCATAACCATTAATAGCTGCTATAGTTGGCTTATTGATAGTGGCAACTTGATCTACAATCCTTTGGTAATCAGCCCGGAAAGTAGCAGCCACGTCACGTTCCTTCAACGCCTTCAAATCTGCACCTGCCACAAATGCCTTGTCCCCAGCCCCGGTGAGTATGATTACCTGTACCTGGGGATCATCACCTAATTCCGTAAAAGCATCCAGCAGCGCATACCAAGCCGATTGGTTAAGTGCATTTCTAACTTCAGGCCGGTTAACGGTCACTATACCTAAACGTTCTTCTCGTCTGACCTCGATTTCAGCCACAGTGACTCCCCCTATTTCTTATTGACCAAAATTTGGCTTTCTCTTTTCCAAAAAAGCTCTAACTCCCTCTTGAAAATCTTGGGACATAAAACATAAGCCCTGGGCGTAAGCTTCTTCCTCAAGTATCTGATCGAGGGTACTTTCTAATGATCTATTGATGATTCCTTTTGCTAAACCATTCGCCAGTGCCGGTCCTTTAACCAATTTCTCTGCCAGCTTCTTTACTTCCGTATCAAGATCACTTAGCGGTACAACCCAATTTACTAAGCCAATTCGTTCCGCTTCTCTGGCATCAATAATCTGCCAGGTAAAGATTAATTCTTTTGCTTTTGCTAGGCCAACCCGGCGAGGCAAGTAATATAGTCCTCCCAAATCAGGAACCAGGCCGAGTCTTCCGAAAGGTTGGCCAAAAGTCGCTTCTTCAGCAGCAATGATAAAATCACAAGCCAGCGCCAAGTTGCAGCCTGCTCCAATGGCCGGCCCATTAACAGCGGCTATTACCAATTTGTTCATCCCATTAATGCATTTAATCAGCCTGCCGACCTTTTGCATTCTCGCCCTGCCTTCGGCCGGGGTAAATTCTTTGTTCATTGCTTTGATATCACCGCCGGAACAGAAAGCCCTGCCTCGACCAGTAATGACCACAACTCGGACCTCGTCATCCTTTTCTGCCGCTAGCAATGCCTCCAGCATCTCTTCGCGCATATTGATATTTAGAGCATTTAAGCTCTCCGGGATGTTCAGCTCAATGGCAGTATATTTCCATCCTTGTTAACTATTATCTTTTTTTCCATGGCGTCCTGTCCTCTCGTAAAAAATTATCGATACTCCCAGTTTACAACCCTTAACACAGCACTTCGTTCTCTAGGGGGGCACATTTATAGAGAAATTTTACTGATAACTGCATAACATTTGAAGCCTATTTTTCGAGCAATAATTGTCTTCATAATTTCTTTTCCTCCTTGTTTCTTATGGTTTAATTTATCTAAACTAACATCCTCTGTACTCGGGTATTCTCCACCTCCATTCTAGGGCTTCGATAAACCTCCAAGTAGAACCCCTAGTTCATGATTCACATTCCAACGTCAATCTTCCTCACTATCTTAGGTCGATCTTTAACTTCTTTTTTGGCAACAGTATCTTGCATATAATACCAATAATGAATTACCCCAACCAATGGAACGAGTGGATATTTATAGTAATCTAAAAATTTTAAATATTAAGACATTTTTTTATAGACTATAGCATTATTTGATAAAATCTGACTAAGCATGACTTTGTTTTATTTACTTGTGCGTCATCAATAATGTGATTTTCAATTTACTCTATAAATTTTTCCTTTACCGTAAGAGGCCGCTCGATGATCTCGTAGGCGGTTTTGAAGATAGTATCGGCGGCTTCGAGGTGTGCTTGTAACAAAATCTCCTGCTTGCTCTTATAGTAATTTCAGATCTATACTTCATCAGATATAGTCGTCTTAATTCATCAAAGCCAGAATCCGGTTCTCTCAATAACACAGCAACTTCATTTAAAACTATCACTTGAGCAGATGGAATGTTTTTTACCTCCATGCTGGAATCCGAGGTAACCGGTGGTTGTTCCCAATAAACATGCTCATTGCCTAATACGGAAGCTAAATCATGGCAGAGTACACTGAGAATGGGATGTGCTCCCCACCATTCCGGAACACCATAACTAGAAGGATTTAATTTATCGTCCTTATACCGGAGCCATACATCTCCAGAAAACTCAAACTGTTCCGGAGAGAAGTCCACCATTTTCCTATCCGGATCAACAAGCAGCCAGCGCTGTTCAGGTTCATGCCAAACTTCGCAGATCACATGATAGATATGATGCTCCGGGTAAAGTTATTTGGTGAAACCATAACGAACCCGGACCGGGATACCCCGGTTCTTCAAAATAGAGGCAAGCAGGATCGAATGATACCTGCATGACAAAATTAACCGTTCTTCCGGTTTGCGGTTATAAACCAGGCCTGCCGAATTATAGCTGAGCAAGCCGTTCAAAATCGATTCTACAGTGGGATACTTCTCATCTTCATTTTTTCTTTCCGGCGGCATTTGCTGACGATAAAGCGGCAAATCAGCAATAGGATGAATTAACTGGGATTTAATGAATTGGCAAAGCTCCTCGAGAGAATCAGAAATTCCTGCATACATTTTTTCCTTCGAACCTGGATCGGTATAGAATCCGTAGCGTTTATAAAATTCCAACATTAACCTCTCTCCTTGTTTTTACTCACCAAAAATTAAATTGCAAAAACAAATACACTAAAACAGATAATTGGAATTTAAAAACAAATTCCATAGTTAAAGACAATAAGATTGCCCTCCATTTTAAAATTGTGCAAATTTGAACTTTTATAGCTTTCTACAAAATTTAACCAATTCCTTTAGAAGGCTAAATATTTTCTCATAAAGATGCTGTAAGATTTACTTTTCGGTAACGGAGGATATATCAAGGCCTATTAGAGCAGTTATGAAAACATGGTGATTCTCCTTTCATGTTGAAAATAGCTAATGACGGAAGCTATTGATAGTGTTTTTTTCGATTTCGTGTGTCAAGACAGACGATCGTCGCATTACAGATAAACACTCACCTTTTTACTCAAAAAGGTGAGTGTTTATTTAGGGGCTGGGATAGACTTAACAAGGAAGTGTATTGACTGGCATCAGTTGATGGATAAAGGCTATTAACCTTTAATTTGGCGGTATAAATCATCTAGAAAAGCTTTTTCTTTTTCGATAGCATCGACCAAAGGTAGTCTAACTCCGCCAGCCTTAATCCCGTGATACTTTAACAGGTATTTGATCGGTACAGGGTTTGTGGTAACGAAAATTCCCTTGAACATGGGAAGAAGCTTCAAATGCCATTTCAAAGCCGTTTGAGTATCCCCCGCAAACCACGCGTCGAGCATGCTTCTCATTTCGTCACCAATGACGTGTCCTGCAACGCTGATGATACCAGTGCAGCCCAAAGCCAGCATCGGCAAAGTTTGAGAGTCATCGCCGCTATACATGGCAAAGTTCTCAGGCAGAATGCGTTTAAGTTCGCTGACCTGATCCATCATTCCGCACGCTTCCTTAAGTGCTGTTATGTTGGGAATTTCGCTGAGTCTGAGCACAGTTTCCGGGAGCATATTGACGGAAGATCTACTCGGGATATTGTAAAGCATTAGTGGTAGCGGGGTCGCAGCGGCTATTTTACGGAAATGCTGATATAAACCCTCTTGTGACGGTTTGTTATAATAGGGTACGACCGCCATCAGCCCGTCTACTCCGACTGCTGCAGCTTTTTTGGCTAACGTTACACTTGCCTCAGTCGTATTTGAGCCTATTCCGGCAATTACGACAGCCCGTGATCCAACGGTCTCTTTAACCACCTTGAATAATTCGATTTTTTCTTCAGTTGAAATTGTCGGAGACTCCCCAGTTGTCCCTGCGACGACAATACCATCATTCCCATGTTCAACCAAGTGTAAAGCTAAATGCTTTGCTTCTTCATAATCAACCTCTAAACACTCATTCATGGGTGTGACCATAGCAGTTAGAATTCTTCCAAATGACATATTCCCACTCCTTACTTCTTATTACTCTTAATATAATTTTGCTTTATTAGAGCGTCTAACTTATCAGCTTAGGTTTTATCAGTATCCAGCCAGATTAGTTCTATTTAAGGACAACCCCCACCAACTACGATACGTTTGCCATGATAACCTCCATACTATGTGTTAATTTTTGTTACAAAACATAAAAAACAAGGCGTAGATTAAACTAACGCCTTGTTTTAAACAAAATTAAATAATTAAAAAAATTAATAATTAAATAATGCACACAAAACGATAGCTCTTCACCGAAAAACGGTGACAATTCAAGGACTCTTAATCCGGGAACCAGGCATGGATTTAAGAGAAATCCACCCTTCGGAGCCATCCCCTTTCGCTAAGGATCAAAGGTTTCTCTCCAACCTCATCTTAGCTACTCTTGTTTGACCCACCTCTATCTTCTGTTATTCAACTAGTTTGATTATAGCGAAAATCAGCATGATGTGCAATCGTTTATTTATTTAATTTGGTGTATACTTCCAATAGATCATTATCCTATTCAGTAGGATCAGCGATACACTAACTCCTAAACTAAAGACCAGCTTCTTGTACTTGTGGAACCTGATACAATATTATAAAGGTAATCTACCCCTTGCTTAAAGGGATATTTCTCAAATTACTCCTGATGATCTGTCGTAAGTCAAGAAAAATGCTAATACAGTTATAAACCCTTAGATCACAAAGGGATGGGTCTGGAATGAAGTAGAACCAGAAGTACCTTCTTTGTATTCTCATTCTAGAAAAATTAAGACTATCAGGAAGGCCATGATTTATTAGATAAAGGGGGTCCAAGATTGAAGTATACATCCGTTAAAGTTGCTAAATTTATAAGACGGCCAAATAGATTTATTGCTCATGTGATAGTTGACAATAAGGAAGAAATTGTTCATGTTAAAAATACGGGACGGTGCAGAGAAATACTACAGGAAGGAACTACGGTGATTTTGGAAGAAGCAAAAACCTCGATGCGGAAGACAAAGTACTCAATTATAGCCGCATATAAAGGAGATGTCCTGATCAATATCGATTCACAAATCCCCAATATGGTTGTATATCATGGTATAAAGGAGGGGAAAATCAAGGAAATTCCTTATGTTACAAAGCTGTCCAAAGAGATTGTATACGGTAATTCAAGATTTGATTTGTACTTTGAAACTAAAGATCAGAAAGGGTTTATAGAAGTAAAAGGAGTAACACTTGAAACCGAAGGTATTGCCATGTTCCCAGATGCTCCTACTCAGAGGGGCTGTAAGCATATTTATGAAATGATCAAAGCTGTTGAAGAAGGGTATGCAGGTTTCATTTTCTTTCTCATCCAGATGAAGGGCATAAAATATTTTACACCTTATGAGTTAAGGGATCCGGACTTTGCTAAGGCGCTGAAGCTTGCAATTGAAAAAGGAGTGACGGTCCTGGCCTATGATTCTATAGTCTATGAAGACGAGATAACCATAGGAACTCCGGTAGAAGTTCGTTATTGATAAACGAAACATTATTTATTAAAATTCATACTACAACCGAGCAATTGAATATTGGTCCTTATTCCCTCGTCCCAACTGCATCCTATTTCAACTTAAAGGCAAGAATATCTCCACCCGTACCCCACGCTTACTTCGATTTGTTGCGGATATCCTCCCCCCGTGTTGATCAAGGATACGGTGCACAACGGATAATTCAACTTCCACACGAGATAAAAGTGGCTGAGGATTAAATCCTCGGCCACTTTTATTGTCTAAACGAAAACCACCTGCTATGCAGGTGGTTCCAAAAAGCTTTAGCTATGAGTAGCGTTTACGGGTGAGCCAGTAGAAAAGAACAAGAAAAAATAGCCCCACAACCCCTTTAGGGGTAGTTCGGGGCGGAGTGCGGTTGGCGGAACTTTCAGTAAGCCTTTAGGCTCAGCCTGTACCCAGCCCTTATAGGGCTAGAGCAAACCACCCGCTGAGCGGGTGGAAGTGATTCATGAGGCTATATGAAATTTACCACTTGTTGCCGTAAAGCCCCTAGTTTCAACTATGGGGATAT
>DOPS01000014.1:0-3923 GCA_003512645.1 Desulfosporosinus sp. | reverse complement strand
CGTAGAGAAGAAGTACTGGGGCAGAGATGGCCACTAGAGTTAAAACGTCTGGGGTAGGTACGATCAGACCTATGAGGAGAAGGACTCCAATGTAGCCATATAGTCGCGTATTTCTAAGCTTTCTTGATTTTACTAAGCCCAGCCGGCTGAGGGCTATCATTACGATGGGAATTTCAAAAAAAACACCCATACCAAATGTTAATAATAATAGGAAAGAAAAATATTTACCACCCAGAAGCATAGGGTTAAGGTAACCCTCTCCAACCCCCATAAAAAATCGTAGTACTAAAGGGAAAATCACTTGATTACCAAAACCTGCTCCCAAAGCAAAAAGGATCAATGCCGGTGGAATGGCAGAGAAAATCGTCTTCCGTTCTTGTCGAGTACAGCCTGGCATAATAAACGCAATGGCTTGGTAAATAAGCACCGGCAGGCTAACCATAATCCCCCCTACGACTGCTATTTGAATNNCCATCAGCAGGACCGATAAAGTACAGTTGCTTTCCACTTAAAGGAGCCGTAAGCCACATGATAACTTTATCCATATTTAGATAAATCACGGTGGCGCCGGCGAGCAGCGCCACAGATGAAATAATGAGACGGTATCTGAGCTCCCCCAAATGATCTGTCACTGTCATCTGCTTATCCATATGCCCCTCCTTTTCGAGGAAAATTTATAATGTATTTACCGAATCTCCTGTGGTTCTATGCCGAGGATGGTAACCTTAGGATTTTCTCGATACTTGAATTATAAATGACCAATTTGAAGAACCCTTGAATTAAATTTAACGTTTTTGTAACATTCTCCTTGACGCTTTTTAAGTCCGTTTCCTTTTCTACATTACTTGGATTAGGTTCAAAGACAAATAACCTTATATCCTTGCTTTGTCGGATATAAGGTTATTACGTAAACATGATTCAAGCTTGTTTCTAACAGATACGCGGCAGTTGATCAGCTACAAGGACATCAACAATCCTCTTACCACCAATGCCTGTCTTAAGGTACACTTTACCGACAGGGCCATTGACCACTTCACCGATTACCGCAGCATCCTGTCCCAGCGGGTGTTTTCGAAGGACATTCATAGCTGCCTCAACCTGCGGTTGCGGCACCACGGCCAGAAACTTACCTTCGTTTGCCAGATATAGAGGGTCTAATCCTAAGATATCACAGGCTGACTTCACATTTCCCTGAACGGGCAGGGAATCCTCATCTAAACCAATACCCACACCGCTCTGCACGGCAATTTCATTGAGAGTCGTCGCTACTCCACCCCGTGTAGGGTCCCTAAGCACCCTAATACCTGGTACCTCCAACAATAACTCTTGGATTAACCCGTTGAGCGGAGCACAGTCACTGCGGAGATTATCAAAATTAAGTTCCGACCGCCTGGCCATAATGGTCATGCCATGGTCGCCTATCGTCCCATTAATGATGATCTTATCCCCTGGCCTGGCGTTACTTCCTGACACATCAGCCCCAGGAAGTATGACCCCAATACCTGCCGTATTGATAAAAAGCTGATCAGCACAACCTTTAGGTACGACTTTCGTGTCGCCGGTAACAATTAGCACACCGGCTGCTTTAGCCGTGTCTGCCATAGACTGGACAATCTGCCTAAGGCTGGCCATCGAAAACCCTTCTTCTATAATAAATCCTGCACTTAAATACAAGGGTCGGGCACCGCTCACAGCTAAATCATTGACTGTTCCGCAAACAGCCAGTTTCCCGATGTCTCCGCCAGGGAAAGTCAGGGGAGAGATTACATAACTATCTGTGGTAAACGCAAGTCTCTCCCCGGGTGTCAAAAACCGAGCTGCATCGTTCATCTCATCGAGTAAGTCATTACTAAAATAGTGATGGAAAAGCTCTTTCACGAGTCTTTGGGTGTATTTGCCACCGTTGCCATGACCGAGCAATACTTTTTCTTCTTGCATACGTTCCTCCTTCAAAAACTATTACTAGAACAAGAACACTCATCTGTGTCCACTTAATTATGGTACTTATAATACGCACCACAGGTACCCTCTGAGGAAACCATGCACGGCCCTACAGGTTTTTCCGGATTGCAAACGGTTTTAAACAAAGAGCAATCGGGAGGTATTTTCTTCCCTTTGAGAATCTCGCCGCATAGGCAACCTGCCGGACCGGCGTTTTGGCTTTCCTCCAGGCCAAAAACTAAGCGCGCGTCAAAGTTTGAGTATTCCGGCTTGAGTACTAGGCCGGACCCTGGTATCGTTCCTATACCCCGCCAGGTGACGTCTGCTAAAGTAAATACCTTTTCGACCAAAGCCTGGGCCCGGATGTTTCCTTCTTCAGTCACCAATCCCCCGTACACATTAACTAACAAAGGTTGTTTATTTGCCGCCAAGGTACTAAGTTTTATTAAAGCCGCTAACATCTCGACGGGTTCGAAACCTGCCACGACAGCCGGAATATGGTATTCCTCTCGAAGGAAGCTAAATAGGCCAAATCCTGTAACAGTAGAAACATGACCTGGTAAAAGAAACCCATCCAAGGATATTTCCGGATCATTCAACAGGGCTCTTAAGGCATTCGGCACTACCTTATGCGCAGTCAGAAATGTTAAATTCGCGAGACCTTGCGCGGCTGCCCGCTCGATCGTAGCCGCTACAGTAGGAACCGTCGTTTCGAAACCAACTGCTAGAAATATTATCTTTTTGGCAGGGTTTGATCTGGCTATCTCAAGGACATCGAGGGGCGAGTACACAATTCTGATATCCGCTCCATTGGCTTGGGACTCAAGTAACGATCCTTTACTCCCCGGCACCCGCATCATATCTCCAAAGGTCGTAATGATTACATCGCTGTAGCTGGCTATTTCCTGAGCCAAGTCGACATAACCCGGCGGAGTTACACAAACAGGGCAACCCGGTCCGGAGATGAGTCTTATTTCAGGCGGTAGCAGAGACCGGATACCACTGCGAAATAAGGCATGGGTATGGGTTCCACATACTTCCATCAGCGCTACAGACCTTGTCAATTTAAGCTGACGGAACGTTTCCCCAAGTTGTGCTCCTACTTCCCGAGCCTGTTGTTTGTTAATTATGCTCATTTGTTGCCAACTCCTTAATAAGCTCCCAAGTTAACGAGGCCTCATACGCATCAATGACTTGAACAGCGAAACCGGCATGGACCAACACGTGGTCGCCTACTCTTACCGGAGAAACCAAATCTAATCCCACTTTGATTTGCGTATCCCCAATTTTTACGGTTCCAATAGTTTCATTAATTTCAATGATCTCTCCCGGTACTCCTAGACACATTAAAACGACACTCCTTTCCTTATTACCTGCCCGGCGATGACTGCTTGTCCTAGAGAAATCCCCCCATCATTAGCAGGCACCTTGCTGTGCGTATAAACTTGGAATCCGTCCTTTTCTAAGCATTTCACAGATTTATCTATGAGCAGTAAGTTTTGAAAAACCCCACCGCTTAAGACGACATTGTCGATTCCTGTATCGTTCCGGATAAGCTTACAGGTTGCCAAGATTACATCAGCAAGAGTTTGATGAAACCGCGCAGCCATAACCTCTATAGCTTCGTTAGCCAAAATTTCACGGATGATTTCTTCAAACATGGGCTTAAATTGGATAGTCCAAGGCCATGTGGCTCTATTGAGTATGAACCTGTACCCCTCACAGTGAAGTTCAGGTAATGCCAGTTGCTCCAATTCAATTGCTGCCTGGCCCTCATAGCTGATTTCCTGGCGCACTCCCACTAGGGCTGCTACCGCATCAAAAAGTCTGCCGGCACTAGACGTCAAGAGGTTAGCCCTGCCATTTAGAATTAAATTTTTAACAATGCCCAGCTTGTACGAATCAGTATCCTGAAAAGGCGGCAGTGGCATTTGCGTGATGTTTTGGTCAAACATAGTCAACAGATAACTAAGAGCCATGCG
>DOPS01000290.1:0-3447 GCA_003512645.1 Desulfosporosinus sp. | reverse complement strand
AGCCTTTTTATATAGTTTAGACTCTCTGTTCCCATACATGTTTTGATACCTATCTAGTAAGTCTCTTGCATAGGTATGCTTATTTGTACCAGCTACGCTCCCTGTTTCGCCTACCTTTTTTTCTGCTCTTGTAGCAATTTCTTGTACGAGCTGTGCATTGGACCGTCCAGCTTCACCCGCCCCCTTAGGTGTAAAACTGTAATAGCATTTTAGGTGGTGGCAGTTGTCTTTCCAACATCTACCACCATATTATCACACTGCTTTCTTCAGCGGTAGGGTTGGCATCACGTACGCCTATGCCTGACCAGCGGAACTTCATTGGCTGCCCTATTTACGTGCTCGCTGCAAAACGTAGCTGAATTCGCGCAAAAGAATGGGTCCAGCTGACTTTTCGCTGGACCCTTGTACAACATCGATTTGTTAGAGTGATTGTTCCGGGAAACTGACTGCAGAATTAATATAATGAAGTCAGCTCGAACTATTATTTTTTCCGTACATTTTGCAGTATTCTCATACTAAATCTTTTTGCGTTAAATCGATGGCTACTGTAAGTTTTATTTGTCCCATCTTGCTAAGACCTTTCTTATACTGCTCCATTGATATCGTCTTTACCAATGGCTCTGAACTTGAGTTAAATCGATCAAGTTCGATATTAACAATATTACACGTATCAACAAGCATTAGATAAATGTCTTCGCCTTGCTCTGGAGTATGATTTAGAAAATATGCTGTCTTCATATTAGGAAAATTAGTTTTTAATGCGGCTAACAATCTTGGATCCAGTTTGTCTTTAAAAAGAGCCTTATGCGAGCTAATTAGGATGTCCCTAAACTCTTTCTCAGTTTTACTTCCAATGAGTTTCATTTTATTACCCCCGGTGTCGCAGTCACGAGATTACCTTTCATATCAGTTAATACAGTCATTACAGAAGTAGGCTGCCCACTAAATTTATCAATACCTATAGTATTATTTAAATTAACTTCGCGCACATACCTAAGTCCATCTGTACTTTCTAAGGTTCGATTAACTGGTGTTTTAACAAGCATTTCACTTTGAAGGATACTCCTAAGTTCTTCTTTTGTTACTGTGAACTGTGAAGCATTTTTCGTTGGATTGAAATGCCTATCGACCAAATGATTCCATCCAGCATTTTCTGATACACTTCCATTGCGCAAGTTAATTCGAGATTGGACACGACCAGGCACCTGAACAGCTTCTCTCGCCCCCTTTTAGTAGAGCCGCAGCTTCATCTGTGTATTTTAGAGCTCCGATCACCGGGAGAAAACCTGCTGCATCAAGTGTCGTCTTTCCAACATGGCTCCAAGACCATTCCCAACTCTTCACATCATAAGATAAGTCTCTGAAGTCTCCTAGAAAATCTATTCCAAGTAAACTCGTACCTAATTGGCTGCTGTTCCAAGTCCAGTTACATCATTTGTGTAATTACCTAGTATAAGCTGTTTTCCAGATGAAACTAGATAATCAGCATTACTCGTCCCCTGATAATTGCCTATCCCTGAGCTTTTAATGGCTTCGAATGCTTGTTGGGCTCGTTCTTTGTCTTCTGAAACAGTGTCTTCGAACGCTGCCTTACCATCCTCCACCATTTGCTTAAGCTTTTCTTCCGCTTACGCTTCGCCTCAGCGACCTTTTTCTCCGCTGCTTGGGCTTTAGCCGCTGCAGAATCTGCTAAGCTTAACATCTTTTGTTTGGCGTTTTGGAGCGCTGCTTTAGCTGTTTTATAAATCTTCCGCTTCTTCGCGTTGACCCAGTTATAAGCTTGCTCAACCTTTGCGCTTACCCACTTGCAGCCGCTTCGAGTAGACCAGGCTGGCTCTCACGAATTCAGGAATTGCTGACGTTACGTAGTAAGCAAGGCAAACGTTTCTCCCGTATCAGTGGTATTTTAAGACTCAGGAGGTTATGGTATTCTGCATTGGAGAAGGTCTTGAGTAATAAAGGTGCACGCACTCCGGGCATCGATGACAAGACCAGCAGAAGCTATCAAAAGGAAGACGAGAAAGCTTCCCTCATCAATCAGATTTTAGCAGAGATCAAAGGAAGGTGTTATAAACCTCAGCCCGTCAGAAGAATCTACATTCCCAAAAATCCAACCGAGAAGCGCGCGATTGGCATCCCCACCATAAAAGACCGGGTAGTCCAAGAAGCACTTCGCCTGATACTCGAACCCATCTACGAAGCAAAGTTCCATCATCATTCCTATGGCTTCCGACCCTTTAGGTCAACCCATCATGCGGTAGCCCGAGTGCAGTCCCTGATCAGCCTTCACGGCTATAACTGGGTAGTTGAAGGGGATATTCGGAAATGCTTTGATCGGATTGACCATGACAAGCTCATGTCTCTACTCAGGCGGGATATCTTGGACAAACGCATCCTTAAACTGATTCGCATGATGCTCAAAGCCGGAGTTTTGGAGGAGCTTGAGCTATTGAGAACGGAGTTGGGCACTCCTCCCGGCGGAATCCTATCTCCTCTTTTGGCAAATATCTACCTGCATGAGCTAGATCAGTTTATTTCCAGTCGGTATGAGGATCTTGATCAATACCGCAGGAATAAGGCTCCTCTTAAGCTCTTTATCTGCCGTTACGCCGATGATTGGTGCATTCTTATCAAAGGCACGCAGGAGCAGGCGGACCTTGTCAAACAAGAGGTCACGGAATTTCTCTTGGAAACCCTGAAATTAGAGCTTTCGGAGGAGAAAACTCTCATCACTCCGGTCGAAAAGGGGTTTGATTTCCTGGGGTTTAATATTAGGAAATACCCGGACGCGGTTCATGTCAAGCCAACCTTAAAGGCACTCCGGAAACTGCGGGACAAGGTCAGGGAAATCACCCAAACATTCTTTGCTACGGATTTGGATCTGGGGATTATGAAACTTAACTACGCGCTCAGAGGGTTTGCGGAATATTACCGTCGGGTCTACAGCAAACGCATCTTCCGGAAGCTGGATTTCTTTATTTGGTGGCATGTTTTACGGCGAGCAAAGCGGTTCATTTATGGTAGCAGCAGATACTCCACAGCTAAGTTTTTAAAACAACATTACTATCCTTACAATCAAGATGTTTTCAAAATGAACCGCCACCATAAGGGTATTAACTTTGGTACTTGGTCGGAAGAAAAGCAAAAGGCTTGGATGCTCCAAGCTCTGCGGTTTTATCCCATCCAGTACATTAAAGGCCACCCCCAGCTTAATCCGTATCTTACTACAGAACGCGCTAAACTGGAAGCTGATAGGAATCTTAACCGTCTTCTGAGTAATCTGGCAAAGTACCCACTGAAAGTTTAAACTTTTAACATGAATTGATTATTTGCCTATCTTACCGGAATGTTTTGGCCTGGGTGAAAGCCGGATGTGTCGAAAGATCCCTGTCCGGTTTGGAAAGGGGCGTGAGTGCTACCTGCTTCTAACGAAGTAAGGCGACTCAC
>DOPS01000031.1:0-13339 GCA_003512645.1 Desulfosporosinus sp. | reverse complement strand
TTTCCTTGGACCTTGTTCGTCTGATCAAGGTCTTTCGACATAGTCTTCTCGGTCTATTTCTGCAATTCTTAACATATCTTCCGTGTAGAGAAGTTTGTCCAGAACAACGCGGAAGGGGAATAGACATGAAAGTTATGGAGCAGATTCGAGTAGTCGTTGTTTTAATTTTAGGGATGATGGCATTAGGTTTACTGACTTGGGGAATCGGAAAAATTTACATAGAACTAGTGGGTCAAAGCCGGGGGGCCCAAACTGACCAAAGAGGCACTAATCCCGACAATAATACCGTCCTGGTTCTACCTGAAGTGACTTTCTGGACTTGTCAAGTCGGCGTCTTTCAAAATGAATCCAATGCGCAAATGAGTAAAGAGCAAGTCAAAATGCTTGGGATTAAAGCCGAAGTAATCAGCTCTAATCCCTGGGTGGTTGGCATTGGCTTAGGGCATTCAGCAAGTGAATTAAAAGGGTTACGAACATTCTTGGCGGAAAAAGGAATTTCGACCGTTCCCAAACAAATCACGCTTCCGGAACGATCCTTCCGAGTCGCTGGGAATGGTGCACAACTAACAGTAGAACTGTTAACAAACGTTAACAATATACTCAAGGGGGGCATGATGGCCGAAGCTCTCGCCAAGGAACATCAATTATGGAATGCCCAAGCAGATAATCCTCCTCCTAAAGATTTGGAAGAACTTCATCAATATTATAATTTACTACGCACCAAAACGACTCCAGAAGAGCAAAAAGCTTTAGGATTATCGTTATTTTATGAGTCACAGAGGGTTATAAACCTTCTTTCTGGTAAATAATAGACTTAAAAGCACTATTCCATATTTTAAACTTTTTGGAAATTAGAGCTAGGATTAAATTGCGTTTTTAATCGATAGTGCTATAATTAGCATATCATCTTAGCTAGCAAATTCCAGCAAAGAAATGAGGGAACCAATTGAAGACGCTAAAAATTCCAGAGGCAACCATTATTCGACTTTCAGTATACTCGCGCCATTTGACTGAAGTTGATCGAAAAGGAATTGTCACCACCTCCTCGGGAGAAATTGCTGATGGAGTTGGCGTTAGTCCTGCTCAAGTGCGAAAGGACTTGGCCTACTTTGGGGAGTTTGGGACTAGGGGTGTCGGGTACAATGTCAAAGATCTCCGTCAACATATTCTGAGGATCCTAGGATTAAGTGTTAATTGGAGCGTTACCCTTGTCGGAGTAGGAAACTTAGGCTTGGCTTTAAGTTCCTATAAAGGTTTTAGAGAACGAGGTTTTGTCATTACCAGTATATTTGACGCGGATCCTAAAAAAGTGGGAACCATGATCGGTAACGTGGAAGTTCTGCCCATCGAGCAACTAGAAGATATCGTGAAACTAAACCAAACACAGATCGGAATAGTAGCTGTGCCTGCAGCTGTCGCACAAGAAATTGTTGATCAATTGATTAGAGCAGGAGTGGAAGCCATCCTGAATTTTGCACCGGTCGTTTTGAATGTACCACCAGAGATCGAGCTCCGGAACGTTGACCTAGCGGTAAACCTCGAAGTGCTGACCTTCAATGTCTGTGGACAAAAGTGCTATTAAGCACGTAAGTAAGTAGGGGACGGTTCTGGGGAGGGTCGCGTCACACTTGCTCAGCCATGCGCTCGTCGTGCCAAACTAGGGCTTTAAGCCCTGATGGAAGGCAGGCGAAACACATGTGTTTCGGGCCAAAGCGATGTCCCTGTCGCATGGCCGGCGGAACACATCCTTGTGTTCCGCCCTGCTATGAAAGCGGCTTAAAGCCGAGTTTGGCTACGACTCACGCAAAGGCGTTCGCGCCGTGTGATCGCGACCCTCTGCATGTCAGGGACGATGGTAGCGAGTCGTGCAAGACGAATGCAAGACGAGAGCAAGTTCGGGACGGTTCGTGACTTGCATGCACCGTGTGGAAAAAGAGCCCTGTGGCAGTTCTTGGGGAGGAACTGCCATAGGGCTTTTTACGCTGATTCGGCACATTACGGGGGTAAGTTTTATTGTTAAAAATTGTTGACCTGTTGTACAGTAATAGGAACCTGTCGTATAATAGCACAATAAGAATTGTATTTAGATTTCCGCTGGAAGGGTCAGGCAAAGCGCTACAGGTTGGTAGGTGCCAACTACACTAAGTGGGAAAATAGGCCCGTGGCAAGTTCTTGGAACATCGCCATCAGGCTCTTATTAGAACAAAACGCACTTCAACTGGACGCATTTGCTCTTCGAAGGCATAGGCTGAGTTGAAAGAAGAGGGGGAGAATATTGAATCAGAACCAAGGAAAAAAAATCACTGTGTACGATACTACGTTGCGAGATGGGGCTCAAGGGGAAGGGATCCATTTTTCAACGCAAGATAAGTTAAGTTACGTTAAGAAAATTGCGGAAATGGGTAGTCTTTATGTAGAGGCGGGCTGGCCGGGTGCTAACCCATTGGATCAGGAATTTTTCCAACAAGCCCGCGACTTGCATTCCCCTTTGGCGCACATCGTTGCTTTTGGCAGTACGTGCAAAGTCAAGGAGTCTCCGGAGCAAAGCGATATTCTGTTAAATCTCTTGGCATCAGGAGCGAAGACGATTACGATCTTCGGGAAGTCCTGGGATCTGCATGTTAGGGATGTTTTGCGGGCAAACCTGGAAGAAAATCTTCGTTTGATACGAGAGTCAGTGTCTTTCTTGCTTCAACAAGGACGGGAAGTCTTCTTTGATGCCGAGCATTTTTTTGATGGTTTTAAGGAGAATCGGGATTATGCTTTGAAGTGCATCGGGGCGGCTCTCGAGGGAGGGGCGAAGACCATTATTTTGTGTGATACGAATGGAGGAAGCATGCCGGCTGAAGTAGCAAAAGGAGTCAGAGTTGTCATGCAGGAATTTAATCCCCAAGAACTTGGTATCCATGTCCACAATGATAGAGGTCTTGCAGTCGCCAATTCAATGATTGCGGTGGAAGCTGGAGTCACTCAAAT
The DNA here is from genome assembly GCA_003512645.1 of Desulfosporosinus sp. Classification (GTDB taxonomy): domain Bacteria; phylum Bacillota; class Desulfitobacteriia; order Desulfitobacteriales; family Desulfitobacteriaceae; genus Desulfosporosinus. Next base: position 10,363 of record DOPS01000031.1, on the reverse strand, counting down.
TCAAGGGACTTGGAATGGGTTTGGAGAACGGTGCGGAAATGCCAATCTAAGTACTCTCATTCCCTTATTACAGCTTACTGGGGATTACTCGGTTGTTTCCGAGGAAGCTTTGTTAAAGATCACCTCCTTTTCCCGCTACGTTGCTGAGCTTACCAATGCGCCTTTTGATGAAAAACAGCCGTTTGTGGGCCGCAGTGCCTTCGCGCATAAAGCTGGTATGCACGTAGATGCGATTCTGAAGAACCAACGAACCTTTGAACACATGGATCCTGCTGGGGTTGGAAATGAACGTCGGATATTAATTTCTGATCAGGCAGGAAAGGCGAATATATGGGAACGTCTACGTCGATTTGAACCCACTATTTCTAAAGAAGATCCACGGGTTGAGAGTGCCATGATCGAAATCAAAGAATTGGAACATAACGGGTTTCAATTCGAAGCAGCTGAAGGAAGCCTTGATCTGTTACTTCTGAAAATCCTCGGCAAGGTTCCCACACCAGCCTTTGAAGTTTTAGATTATCATGTTTGGAGTGACCCTTTGCGGGGAGAACTAGACTCAGTGGCCGTCGTTAAGGTTAAAGTGGGTCAAGATACAGTACAGATCGCTTCGGAAGGGAACGGTCCGGTTAATGCCTTAGATACAGCATTGAGACAGGCTCTCGTCAGTTTCTTCCCGATTTTGGGGCAAAGTCAACTTGTTAATTACAAGGTAAGGGTTCTGGATGGTTCGCGAGGTACAGAAGCTATTGTGCGCGTGATCATCGATACTCGACTGGAACATGAAGTTTGGGGGACCATCGGTGTTTCTAAGAATATCCTCAAGGCTAGCGCTCAGGCTCTACTTGATGCAATCAATTGGACGATTTGGAAGTATCAATAGGAAGGCGCCGAGAGGGCGGGAGGGTCGCGTCACACTTGCTCAGCCATGCGATCGTCGTGCCAAACTAGGGCTTTAAGCCGTATGCAAGCAGGCAGGGCGAAACACATGTGTTTCGGCCAAAGCGACATCCTTGTCGCATGGCCGGCGGAACACGTCCCTGTGTTCCGCCCTGCTTTATGAAAGCGGATTAAAGCCGAGTTTGGCTACGACTCACGCAAAGGCGTTCGCGCCGTGTGACGCGACCCTCTTGGGCTTAGAAAGAATGGAACACGCAAATCTTAAAAAAAGTAAATTATTTTGTTTAGATGACATACAAGCACATCTTGCTTTATTGTACAATATAATGTACAATAAAAGCGAGGTGGATTATATGATAGCAATAAGTTATTCGACTGTAAGACAAAATTTTAAAGAATATTGCGAAAAGGCTACAAATGATTTTGAGACTATTATTATTACTCGCGAACGTGGAAAAAATGTGGTTATGATTTCGGAGGCTGAATACAATAACCTTCTGGAAAATATTTACGTGAGAAGGAACCCTAAATATTATAATGAACTCCTTAAATCCATAGAACAGCTTAAAAGTGGTAAAGGAAAGAAACGGGAATTGCTGGATGATTAAGATATTTTCAGATATTGCATGGAATCATTACTTGTATTGGCAAACAGAAGATAAGAAAATATTAAAAAAAATCAATGAGTTAATACGAGATATTGAAAGGAATGGGAATGAAGGAATTGGTAAGCCTGAACCATTGAAACATGAATTATCTGGATATTGGAGTCGTCGCATTACAGATGTTCACCGTTTAATTTATCAAATTGACGTTGACAAGATTAATATAATCAGTTGCAGAAATCATTATTGAAAAGAGCCGAGGAATTTATCCTCGGTTCTTTCAATAATAATTTGACATTGTTGGTGACCCTACCCCGGGTAGCTTGCTCTGCATAAATTGCTTTGTTTGATTCATAATAATCCAGTGTAAATAATGTTCCGGACAATAACTTCAGCTGAATGGAAAATCTCTAAACATAAATTCTCGACAGACCTCTTGAGTTGATATATTATGTATACAATATACAGAGTTAATATTATTTGGGGGAGACGTGTACTATGCGGCAAGAAAAGGATCTAATAGGAGTCCATGAAGTTCCGGACGATGTGTATTATGGGATTCAAACACTCCGTGCGGTAGAGAACTTCCCTATTACGGGGTATCCTCCCCATGGGGAGTTAATTCGTGCGTTAGGTATGGTTAAGGGTGCAGCAGCTGAGGCGAATATGTATATTGGAAGTTTGAATCCTTCTATAGGAAAAGCAATTGTGCAGGCGTCTAGGGAACTGATCAATGGTCAGTTTAACGAGCAATTCGTGGTGGATGTAATCCAGGGTGGTGCCGGGACATCCATGAATATGAATGCCAATGAAGTCATTGCTAATCGGGCAATTGAGATTCTTGGTGGAAAAAAGGGTGAATACTTTAAAGTCCATCCCAACACTCATGTCAACATGGCTCAAAGCACCAACGATGTTTTCCCTACGGCAATCCGGATTGCTTGTCTGAATGTAGCCAATGATTTGCTCGAATCCTTAGACAGTTTACGCCAGGCCTTTGCAGATAAGGCTCAAGAGTTTGACGGTATTATAAAAATGGGGAGAACGCATTTGCAAGATGCCGTTCCCATTCGTTTAGGCCAGGAGTTTGCAGCGTATGCCCACATGTTAGGGCGAGATATTAAGCGAATTAAAGAAGCGATACGATCCCTAGAAGTCATGAACATGGGCGCGACGGCGGTGGGCACAGGATTAAATGCAGATCCTAAATATATTGAAAAAGTAACTGAGTATTTGCGTGACTGGACTCACTTACCCATGCGACTAGCCGAGGATCTAGTTGATGGGACTCAAAACACGGATGCCTTCATGGAAGTTTCAGGATCATTAAGAACACTTGCCGTAAACCTTTCCAAGATCGCCAATGACTTGCGCTTGATGGCCTCAGGGCCACGGACGGGATTAAATGAGCTAAATCTACCACCTATGCAACCAGGTTCATCAATTATGCCTGGAAAAGTCAATCCAGTGATCGCGGAAGTGGTCAATCAAGTGGCCTTTCAGGTACAAGGGAATGATTTTACCATTGGTTTAGCCTGTGGAGCTGGCCAACTAGAACTTAATGTCATGGAGCCAGTGATGGTCTTTAATTTACTCCAATCGTTAGACATCCTGCGCAATGTGACTCGTATCTTTCGAGAACGCTGTGTCATAGGCATCACAGCCAATGTAGAGCGTTGCAGAGCGATGGTGGAAAATAGCGTTGGTTTAGTGACAGCCATCAATCCTCATGTGGGTTATGAGGTAGCATCAAGCGTGGCCAAAGAAGCAATCCTATGTGGTCGACCAGTCTGCGATATCGTATTGGAAAAGGGAATTCTGACAAAAGAAGAACTCGATGTGATCTTGAACCCCTATGAGATGACCAAGCCAGGTATTGCGGGTGCGGAGCTGTTAAGGTAAAACTAAACAATGAAAAAAGGGGATTAAGATTTGAACCCCCTTTTTTCATTGTTTCAGTGCGTATCTTAATAGGACTTGTGTTACTCTCACACTTGTCGAACTTGCTTAGTAAAGGGGAAGATGCTACACTTAAATGTAGTATAAACAAGGGTCTATGTTGACTGTTGTAAAATATTACTACTTAGTGGAAGGGGAAAGAACTATGGCGGTTGGGCGCAATTCTTCGAGCACAGGTAGAACCGTCTTACTCATTTTGATTGGTGCTGCCATTGGGACTTTAGTTGGACTTGGCTTAGAAAAATACGGTATTTTTGCACCGTTTTTGAGGCCTGCCGTTATCGATATACCCTCCCATACTTACTTAGATTTCTTTTTCCTCTCGCTCTCCTTCGGTATTCGCTTGAGTATTACTATGGCGACGCTTTTGGGGGCCTTAGGAGGATATTTGTTGTCAAGGAAGGTGTAATATGCTCGTGCTTGCTTCTTCATCTCCTCGGAGGGCGATGTTGCTTCGCGAGGGAGGGTATACCTTTGAAACGGTTAAGGCTTCCGTTTCAGAAGTGCTGACAGAAGAGATTACTCCGGAAATCGGGGTAAGGCAGTTGGCAGTACGCAAAGCCCAAGCGGGTTTAACCCACTGGTTGGAATCAGGGGGAAACGCGCAGGATGTGGTGTTAGGGGCTGACACGATGGTGGTTCTAGACGGCCGAATATTGGGGAAACCTACGTCGACTGAAGAAGCGGTTGAAACACTGAAACATCTAAGTGGCAGGACTCATGAAGTTTTAACGGGAGTCTCGTTAGTTTCTGGATCGGGAAGGCTCGTCGAGGACGTGGTTAAAACCATTGTTCATTTTCGCCCACTCGAAACGGATGAAATTACGTCGTATGTAGCCAGTGGAGAACCGATGGACAAGGCCGGGGCGTATGGAATTCAGGGGGGAGCCGGGAAATTTGTCACATCTATACAAGGATCTTTGACAAATGTCATTGGCTTACCGATGGAATATCTTACGGAACAGTTGAAGGCGTGGGGGATTGGGCAGATAAATATCGCTTCACGCGAGGTGGATGATGGATTATCGGCGTTTGAAGGATTTACCGGAGGAACTTTTGCCCCGTGAGAGACTTTGTCAACTAGGTCCCGAAGCATTATCAAATCGGGAAATATTGGCCATTCTTTTGCGTACCGGCAGCAAAGGAGAAAATGTTTTAACGCTAGCTGAACGGATTTTGGTCAGTGTCGGTGGACTTTCAGGGTTAGGCAAGCTAACAGTTCATGAACTGGCCCAAATACACGGTTTAGGAAAAGCAAAGTCTGCAGAAGTGAAAGCCGCCTTAGAATTAGGGCGTCGTTCAGTCTCTGTAGATCCGATGTCGAGACCCGTGGTTAATTCTCCTCAGGATGTGGCACACATCGTAATGGAAGAAATGAGATTCCTGGATCGTGAGCATTTTCGAGTTGTTTCGTTGTCGACGAAAAATCATGTCTTGGGAATCAGCCCAGTCTCGATTGGTTCGCTCAATTCATCCATGGTCCATCCAAGGGAGTGTTTTAAAGAAGCGATCCGGCGCAATTCAAACGCCATTATTTTATTGCACAATCATCCCAGTGGGGATCCGACTCCCAGTCAGGAAGACATTGAGGTCACGCGTCGGTTGGCAGACGGGGGAAAGATTCTGGGGATTGAGGTTTTAGATCATGTGATTATTGGAGATAATCGGTTTATCAGTTTGAAAGAGCGGGGCGTGCTGTAGCGAGGTTCGAGGTTCGATGTTCGTGGATCGAGTTGTGAATTCGATTCTGCGAATCGAAGAACGGATTAGACTCTCAAGCTGGCTTAAATATCAATTTGCGAAGGTTGTTCGCTTCGATTCGAACCACGTACCACGAACATCGAACATCGATCTTGGAAGGAGTTTAAATTTAATGTTTGGTTTTAATTTTTTAAGCAGAGATTTAGGGATAGATTTAGGTACAGCAAATACAGTGGTTCATGTCAAAGGAAGAGGGATTGTTGTCCGGGAACCTTCTGTGGTGGCAATGGATATAACGACAAAGACCCCAATGGCCGTAGGGGATAGTGCTAAAGAAATGATCGGTCGGACCCCCAGTAATATTGTGGCGATACGTCCACTAAAAGATGGGGTAATCTCAGATTTTAATGTTACCCAAAAAATGCTGAAATACTTTATTAGCCGTGCCCTGGGAACCGAACATCCCTTTATCCGGCCTCGTGTGGTTATTTGCGTGCCTTCTGGTGTCACTCCGGTCGAGGAACGTGCCGTGAAAGAAGCTGCTATGGCAGCCGGTGCGAAAGATCCGATTATTTTAGAAGAACCTATGGCAGCAGCTATTGGCGCTGGACTTCCAGTCAGTGAACCGACGGGGAACATGATCGTTGACATCGGTGGGGGTACAACGGAAGTCGCGGTTATTTCCTTAGGTGGAATAGTGACAAGTCGTTCGATCCGTGTGGCCGGTGATGAAATGGATGATGCGATCATCGCTCATATTAAAAGACGATATAATCTGATGATTGGTTATCGAACCGCGGAAGCACTCAAGTTTGAAATCGGTTACGCGTACATGGCAGAAAAGGGTATGTATACAGTGCGCGGGCGAGATTTATTAACAGGTCTTCCAAAAACCATTGAAGTCTCCTCAGAGGAAATCCAAGAGGCACTACAAGAACCGGTGATGGCTATTGTCGATGCTGTAAAATCATGCTTGGAAAAAACTCCCCCGGAATTATCGTCGGATATTATGGATCGTGGTATTATGATGGCAGGTGGCGGCTCATTACTGCGCAACCTGGACCGATTGATTTCTGATCAAACAGGCATCGCGGTGCACTTAGCGGAGGACCCGTTGTCATGTGTCGCTATAGGCACAGGACATGTCTTGGAACATGCGGAGATCCTTCGGAAAATTGCCGCCTCGCAAAAGAGTTAAAAATAGCGGGGGGGAATTGTGGTGGGGAAAAGAGTAAATGTAACGGGAATTGCGGTTCTCGTTTTCTTTCTGATGCTAGGTGTACTCATAACCATCCGTCTAACCGGACTGGGTAGTCATTTCCCCAACCCAGTTGGGGGGGTTATGCAACGCGTCTTAAGCCCGTTAGAACAACCAATTCTTAACTTGGGGAATGGCATTAAGGAAAATTTTCGAGTCTTATGGAACTTCCGAGAGGTACAGCTCCAAAATGAGGCTCTTCTCAAGCAGGTAGATCAGTTAACCGGGGATAATTTAAAACTCAAAACAGAAGTACTGGCCGGTATGCGCTATAATGAACTTGATGAGGGTCAGTTTCGCAGTCCGACCCTCGCTAAGTTTGAAAAGATCGGTGCGAGTGTAATTAATCGTAATCCTACCAATTGGTACCGAACCTTAACCCTAAACCGGGGAAGCGCGGATGGGCTCGCCCCAAATGACCCAGTGATCGGAGATTTAGGGCTTTTGGGGAAGGTTGTGTCGGTCACACCGACCACCTCGGAAGTCTTACTAATCCTTGACGGGGAAGGACAAGTAAGTGCCCTGGTACACGGAAGCACGGGTGTTAGTACCTTCGGAATTGTGCAAGGAAATTATAATCGTGGTTCGCGCCTGACTCCGGAAGGGAATTTACAAATGCTCTTTCGCAGAGAGGACAGTGTAAATCCAGGAGATCTAGTGCTAACGTCAGGGCTCGGAGGAGTGTACCCTAAAGATATCCCCATCGGTCAAGTAAAGGAGATTCAGCTTGATCCCTCAGGCTTACTCAAAACGGCCTACATTCAACCACTCATGGACTTTGATGCCTTGGAAGAGGCTTATATTGTTAAAATGGCGGGGGGAAAGTAATGCGTTACGTTTTGATCGCAGTTATGTTTCTCTTGAGTCTGATTTTACCGGGAACACTCTTCCACTTTTGGTCTTGGTCAGGAATTAAACCGGATTTGCTCATGTTACTGACGATCTATATCGCCATGCATCATCGTATGTCCGTCAGTGGGATCTGGGGACTTGGGGCGGGTTTATTTGAAGACTTCTATTTAGGGCGCTACGTTGGTATGTATACACTCACACTTGTAGTGGTCGCTATTTTGAGCAATTGGCTAGCCGAGCGCTGGTACCGAGAAAATTTCCTCTTAACCACCTTTATGGTCTTTCTGGTAACCGCAGTGGGGCAAATACTGGTTTCTTTTTTAAGTTTGGGAGCTGGACTTCATTGGGCTTTTACAGATATCCTGCGATTAGTCATCGGAGTATCCCTGTACAATGCCATCCTGGTTCCCGTGACCTACCCATGGGTTCACCAATCCTTCGTTCGCGGCTGGTTGCGCTATCGGCCGAGATATGAACGCTAGCGTTCATATCTCGAAGTTCGATATTCGAGGTTCGAAATTCGAATTGGAGGCGAACAAGTTCGCGGGACGATTAAGTATCCCTGTTCAATTCCGGTCTTCGATTCGCAGAATCGAATTCACAAATCGTACCACGAACATCGAACATCGAACATCGAACATCGCAAAACGTATCGAAGAGGAGGTTTGCAAGTTGGATGACAAAGAGCGAAAACCCTATACTTATCGACTTTGGGGCTTAAGCATCGTAGTGCTTTTAGTCTTCTTAATTCTAGGCTCGAACCTCTGGCGTTTGCAGATTGCCCAAGGGTCCTACTATTCGGCAATGGCCAAGGGTAACTTCGTAAAGCAGGTTAAGGTGCCTCCCACGAGAGGTGATATCGTCGATAAAAACGGCAAGCTCCTGGTAACGAGTGTTCCGGAGTTTGTGCTGCACCTGGATTGGATGGATTTACAACAAGCAAAGGGCAGTGCTTGGAAAGATGTCGTGCGTGGATTAGCAGGTTATATTAAACCCTACTGGCCTAACACTAATCAGACGGTGGATTCAATCACGGAAGATATTTTAGCCAATATCCAAAACCACCAGTGGGAACGCTATCGCCCCGTTATCATCTTGAATAAGGTGGTTCCGAAGCTCCAAGCGGTCATCGCCGAGCATCAAGAGGAGCTTCCGGGAGTGAGTGTGGAAGCAATTCCTGTGCGCGACTACCCTCAGAAAATTCTGCTTGGTCAGCTCCTGGGGTATGTCCGTGAAATTGCAAAACCGGAAATTGATCAGTTAAATAAAAATCCAGATGCGCAAAAGGTAGGATTTGAGTATGCTCAGGGAGACATCGTGGGCAAGATGGGGGTCGAAAAATCCTATGATTTCTGGTTGCGGGGTCAAGAAGGAATCCAACAAGTTGAAGTGGATAATCGAGCCCGTCCTATTTCCAAACAGGTTATTAAGCCACCACAAGCAGGGAAAACCGTCCAACTGACGATTGACGCTGACCTACAAAAAACCGTCGACGATAAACTCGATGAAGTCATTCAAGACGTACAGAAAAAAAGCCCAACGGCTCATGCCGGGGCAGCTGTGGTCATCGATGTCAACACAGGCAAGATTCTAGCCATGTCTTCTCGGCCTGCAATGGATCCGAATGATTTGATCGGGATAATTTCGGACCAAATGGCAGATAAGTATTGGCCTCAAGACCCTAAACGGGCCTCAGAAGCGGCGTCACTTAACCGGGCCTTGTCAGGGGTGTATGCACCAGGTTCGGTCTTCAAAATGGTGACAGCCATGGCTGCTTTACAACTCAAAGTAACAACGCCGGAGGAGCGGGTCAACGGTGCCATGTCTTCCTTAGGGAACCTTGCTGCTCAGCAACAAGGTACCGCTGAATGGGGTGGAAACAATTTTGGTTCTATCAATCTTACTCGAGCCCTAGCCAAATCCTCGAATATTTATTTTCAAATAATGGGCCGCCGCGCCTTTGAGGCTAATCCGGAGACGATTGGTCAGATCGCCCATGAATTCGGATTAGGCGTCGAAAGCGGTATTGATTTACCCGGAGAAGCTAAAGGAATAGCACCTTCTGCCGAATGGAAGAAAGCGTATTTTGGCCCTACCTATGAGAGGTCTCGGGATAAAAAACTGGCCGATATTGAGAGTAATTACGCCACCAAGCTGACTGAAGCGACCGACGCTAAAGCTAAGCAAAAACTGCAAACGGCAAAAGAATCAGAGATTAAACAGGTTGCTGTATGGTACAGGCAAATGGTCAGTGAACATGTGGACTGGAAGGTCTATGACAGTCACTTTAATTCTATTGGGCAAGGGTATAACTCCTACACTCCGTTGCAATTAGCCAATTATGTTGCTACCTTGGTGAATGGTGGAAAACACTTTCGGCCTTATGTTGTCGATAAGCTAATGGACCCAATTACTGGGGACACGGTACAGCAATATGAACCTAAGGTTCTAAATACCGTCTCGGTTTCTCCCGAGGTCCTTGATGCGGTCAAAAAAGGGATGAGCGCTGTTACAACAGGGGAAGGGACGGCCTCCTTTCTCTTCGCTGATGTGCAGGAATTTACTGGGGGAGGTAAAACTGGAACCGCCCAGATCGGGTCCAAGGACACGATTTCGGGAGATATATACAACGGTGTGTTTGTAGCGTTTGCCCCTTATGATAATCCACAAATTGCCTTTGCCGGGATCGTTGAATTTGGAGGGCATGGAGGGGATACGGCAGGTTACGTCGCCAAGGCCGCCTTTATGAAGTATTTTGGTTGGAAGAACGCGAATGGAGGCTAAAAAACGAGGAAATTTATCCTCGTTTTTTTAGATAGTAAAAAGGGAATTGGGACAACCTTGTAGAATTTATAGAGGAGCATTTATTATGACAAAGCGATGGGGGATTGGGCAGGTTGACACGGACTGAACACGTGGCACTTAAAGGAACCCGCGAAGGATTGGTGCTATACCTCGATCCTGCCGCGGACTTTAGATTGCTAATGAACGAACTGGAAAATCTTTTAAAAAACTCTGATCAATTCCTCCAAGGCGCGAACGTCCGGTGCTATGCTGGGAAAAAGGAATTTTCCGAGGATGAACAAGCAAG
>DOPS01000029.1:67592-68099 GCA_003512645.1 Desulfosporosinus sp. | reverse complement strand
AAGGGGGAAAAACACAAATGGCTATAAGAGCAGATCTCGTAGCACTAGGCATGGTAGAAACCCGTGGAATCGTAGGAGCCATCGAAGCGGCCGATGCCATGGTCAAAGCAGCGAATGTCACCTTAATCGGGAAAGTAAAAGTAGGAGGCGCCTTAGTCACGGTCATGGTCCGAGGAGATGTCGGAGCCGTAAAAGCCTCGGTCGATGCCGGAGCCGCTGCAGCCGAGAGAGTCGGAGAACTCGTCAGCTGTCACGTGATCCCGCGCCCGCATCCGGAACTTGAAGCCATCCTGCCTAAATTACCGGTTATCGAAGAAAAGCCGAAAACCAAAAACGTCGAGAATACCAAATAAATCGTCGGAACTAAGCAAAACGTCCGGCATTAATAGGGAGGGTAACCATGATAGAGCCCCTTAAGCCAAAAGTATTAGCCGTTAGATTAATCCCCAATGTGGCCCCGGATCTTGCCGAGAAATTGGGCCTCACAGGGTATCAGCGTTCCATCGG
>DOPS01000029.1:65474-67539 GCA_003512645.1 Desulfosporosinus sp. | reverse complement strand
ATCTTAGCCGGCCCGAACCCAGCCGAAGTGCGAGCCGGAGTGGATGCTTGCATCGACCACCTGGAAAACGAATGCTTCTTCTACACCTGCGATGGAGGAAAGACCGCTTGGTTCCCGCACACCGTCTCGAGAACCGGAAGCTATCTCTCCAAACTGGCAGGAATTCCAGAAGGTGAAGCGTTATCCTACTTGATCGCGCCCCCGATCGAAGCCATGTACGGCTTAGATGCCGCCTTAAAAGCTGCGGAAGTTACTATGAAAGCCTTTTACGGCCCACCGACCGAAACCAACTTTGGTGGCGGACTCTTAACCGGTTCGCAAAGCGCCTGCAAATCAGCCTGTGAAGCGTTCCAGAGAGCGGTCATCGACGTCTGTGAAAACGGCCTGAAATTCTAGCAAAAGGGAGGTGCCGCTCGTAATGGAACTCGATCGAGACCTATGTTCCTTACAAGAAGCCCGAAATTTAGTGCGAGCTGCGCGCAAAGCCCAAGAAGCCCTCAAAGACTTCACCCAAGAACAAGTCGATAAGATCATCGATCTGATGCGTGAAGCCGGTGAAGCTAATGCAGCGAGGTTAGCCATGATGGCCGTCTCCGAAACCGGCATGGGAAACTACGAAGACAAATGCTTTAAAAACTACTTCGCCTCTCGAACCCTCTACGATTTCATAAAACCCATGAAAACCGTGGGAATCATCCGAGAAGACCGCGAACAAAAACTCTGGGAAATCGCCGAACCTGTCGGAGTCATCGCAGGGATCATCCCCACGACGAACCCGACGTCAACGGTCATCTATAAAGCCATGATCGCTCTCAAAGCCCGAAATGCGATTGTATTTTCCCCGCACCCCAGTGCCGTACGCTGCACGAATGAAGCTGCCAAAATCATGCACCAAGCCGCTGTCGCTGCGGGAGCCCCAGAAGGCGTGATCGGCTGCATCCTGAACGTTTCCATGGGAGCCACCAACGAACTGATGAAACACCCCAGCATCGCCATGATTCTGGCCACGGGTGGAAGCGCCTTAGTCAAAGCTGCCTATAGCAGCGGAAAACCAGCCCTCGGCGTCGGCCCCGGCAACGTGCCGGCCTTCGTGGAACGCAGTGCCGACCTGGCTAAAGCCGCCGAGTACATCATCATGGGAAAAACCTTTGACAACGGAACTATCTGCGCCTCCGAACAAGCCATCGTCGCTGAAGAGTGCATCGCCGACGACCTCATTAACCATCTCAAACGCTTTGGCGCGCACTTCCTCGACCCTGAAGAGGTCACTAAAGTCTCTAAAGTTGTCATGTTAGGCAACGGAGGGGTCAACCCCAAAGTCGTCGGAAAAGACCCGAAATTCATTGCCCAACTGGCAGGTATCAGTATCCCGGATCGAACTCGATGTCTAGTCGCCCCCTTAAGCGGTGTCGGCCCGCAATGGCCCTTATCCTACGAAAAACTCACCACCGTCTTAGGCTTTTACCGAGTGGCCGACTGGCATGAAGGGTGCGAACGCAGCTTTCAACTCTTAGAAGCTGGTGGAGTGGGTCATAGTCTGGCAATCCATTGCAATAATGAAGAAGTGATCCGAGAATTTGCGCTCAAGAAACCGGTCAACCGAATCCTTGTTAATACCCCGGCTGCTATGGGCGGCGTCGGAGCGACCACCGGCCTAGCCCCCTCGTTCACTCTGGGTTGCGGAACTTGGGCAGGATCGAGCGTCTCAGAAAACGTCACCCCCCAGCACCTCCTCAACATCAAACGAGTCGCTTGGCATCTGGGGATCCCTGAACGTAAACTCGTTGAACCTATGAAAGTTAACCAAACTCAAGCTCAAGCTCAAGCTCAAACTCAAGCACCGCAAGTCGATGCTCAGCTCGTGCAAGAAATTATTAAACAAGTCATGCAGCATCTGAATGGCATGAAATGCTAATCTAAATCTTAATAAACGTTCTTGATTAGCATGGATCAAAGTTCCTAAAATGAGGTCATAGTGCATAGTTCCAATGACCCGGGCATGAAGCATAAGCCTCGAACCACGAATATCGAACATCGAACATCGAAATAGGGAGGGAACAAAATG
>DOPS01000029.1:26657-65459 GCA_003512645.1 Desulfosporosinus sp. | reverse complement strand
GCTGCCCAACGAGTGGGAGCACTTCTCAGCGTCCACGTCATCCCACGTCCTCACCAAGACGTTGAGTTCATTCTACCCGTCGGTGATAACAAAGGTTATGGAGAAAAATAAAGAAACACTCATTGAAGTAGGCGACTTGAAAAAAGAGAAACAAGAAGTCAGATCGTTAATTTTTGAGGTCGTTCGACTTTCAGACCTCTGATTTCTGTAATGGGGTGAGGACTTGATCGTCACAGAGTATGAACTAAGAGCCAATTGGCACAAAACCAAGGATAAACTGATGATATTACCACCCGGAAGTGTGATTACCCCATCGGCAAGGGACTTTATTCGCTCCAAGGGAATCGAGGTCCAAATCGAAGGAAACGGACTTCAGGACCTCAACAAAAGTACCTTTTCCAGTGCAAGCCAAAGCATCGACAGATATAACTCCAATACCCATACTAATACCAATACCTCTTCAGGAGTTAAACCCGAACACATGACCCATTTACGCACCGGAGCCTTAGTTACTAAGACACATCCGGTGATTGCCTATCGAGGACAACTGGACCTCTTTCAATGTGAACTCGTTGAAGCTCAAAGCTTCTTTCAACACGAAGGGGAAGACGGACTCATTCTAAAACTAGAAGAAATCTCCGTCTTTTGCCGACAACTCATGGTTAGTGAAGTAAAGCAAGAGCCCTTTCAATGGACCACACTGATTGGCCTGACGGCAGAAGAACTGCGGGATCGATCCCATCATCCCAAAAAATATTTTGGGATCGATCATACCCCGCTGAGCTATACTCATGGAGCTATAGTGTCAAAACTCCACCATTTAAGAGGCAAGTCACGAGAAGTTGAACTTTACGCCAATCGAGCCTTTACCGACGAAACTGGGACATGTGGCCGAACAGATCTGATCCAGGCCTTAAACCGGCTATCCAGTGCCTTCTATATTCTCGCCTGTGAAGTGCGGGGACGGATAAACCAAGACCAAACGGAGAAGCAAGTTCCTATAGGAACCTCGAATCGGCACATTCATCTCTCTCAGAACGATTTAAGCGCCCTGTTCGGGGAAACCTATACATTAAATCCCCAAAAAGCCCTCTCCCAACCCGGGCAGTTTGCCGCGAAAGAAACAGTTAATCTCGTGGGCCCCAAAGGACAAGTCGAGAATGTACGCGTATTAGGACCCGTAAGAAAAAGCACACAAGCCGAACTCAGCGTCACGGATTGTTTTAAACTCGGGATCAAACCTGTCATAAGAGACTCAGGCCAGCATGAAGGAACCCCCGGTCTACAAATCGTCGGGCCGCAAGGAAGCGTCGCCTTAGAAACCGGAGTGATGGTCGCCAGTCGACACATCCACCTACATACTGACGATGCCAAAGAGTGGTCCCTTAAGGACGGAGACCGAGTACGCGTAAAACTACAAAGCCAGCGTCCCATGGTCCTAGAAGACGTGTTAATCCGAGTCAGTGACCAATTCCAAAAAGAAATGCACTTGGATTTAGATGAAGCTAATGCGGCACTCATCGATCCACAGAGCCATGGAGTGCTCATGGAGGTATAGACAGACCATGAACGAAGACCTCATCAACCAAATCGTGCATCGAATCCTCTCCGATCCAGCCCTGCAAACCCTCTTAAAGGAAAGCCAGGCCGGAAATGGAGAAACTAGGTCGATTAAACGGGACGGACTCATCCTCTTAAACTATGTTTCAGACTTCGGACGAGTCTTGAGCGTCGTCAAAAATCGTTATGGAACCAACTACACATTATACGTCTTACCCAGTGACCAAGTCTCTATAGCCAAACCTGAACTACCTGAAGGAATGACTTGGATTACCGCTAAAGACGCCTTAACCAAGAGTGATTGGCAGAAAATTATCCTTCCTACGTGTTCACCCAATATCCTCGCCAAAGCCGCCTTAGGAATTCGAGATAACCCCATGAGTGAAGTCATCGGAAGAGGGATTACCGAAGGAAAACCCCTTGAGTTCGTCATAGAGTACCTGGGTTTTACCGCGCAAACCCCTCAAGCCTACCGAGAACTTTATGAAGGATATCTCCAAAAAGTACAGACCTACGGTGTCGTTGTAAGAGCCACCCTCGACGATGAATGCTCCTCAAATCTCAGTCAGACCTTAAACGTTAACCATTATGAGCAGAGAGTAGTGACCGCCGCTTCCTTAAAAACGGCCTCCTATGAACCTAGTGACTCTATACGAGGAGAAATTCGCTTCACGAAGAACTTTTTAGGAGATAAACAAGCCTATGGATTTCCAGAAGACACAAAGGTCCTCGTCAAACCAGGGACCGTCATTTCACCGCTAGCTCGGGACACCCTAAAACTGCGCCGAATTGAGTTGTTTGTTGAGAAGGAGGTAGGACAGGGATGATTCTAGCCCGCGTCATAGGAAATGTATGGTCAACTCGTAAAGAAGAATCTCTACGTGGCTTGAAGTTTCTCGTCGTCCAACCCGTCACCCTCACCTACGACGAAAACGGATTACCCCAGCTCAGGGAATTCGGAAATTCCCTGATAGCAGCTGATCAAATCGGAGCAGGAGAAGATGAGATCGTTATGGTCGCCAGCGGCTCTTCAGCACGACAAGGACTGACCAATCATAACACCCCTGTCGATGCCACCATCGTGGGCATCATCGATAAAGAAACCTTTGAAGCGTGAGCTTAAGTAGGTGAAAGATAAATGAACGACGTAAAAAAGTACGATATTTCTAAGAACAACGTGAATATGGATGACGTATATATTAATGGGATTAACCCAGACCAAATTAGTGCCGACCAAATAAGCAAGGACGTACAGAATGCTGGGGTAGTCGGCGCAGGCGGTGCAGGATTTCCGACCCATGTCAAACTCTCAGCAAAGGCCGAGCTCGTTATCGTCAATGCCGCAGAATGTGAGCCCTTACTGAAAACCGACCAACAATTGGCAGCACGCCATCCAGAGCTTCTTGTTAAAGGCTTAACCCTAGCCATGAAGGCGACCGGTGCCCAAAAAGGAATCATCGCCTTAAAAGCCAAATATAAGGACGCGATAGCAGCCTTAGAGCCCTATATTACGAACACGAATAAC
Source organism: Desulfosporosinus sp. (assembly GCA_003512645.1). Lineage (GTDB taxonomy): Bacteria > Bacillota > Desulfitobacteriia > Desulfitobacteriales > Desulfitobacteriaceae > Desulfosporosinus. The sequence continues at coordinate 62,374 of DOPS01000029.1, read as the reverse complement.
CTAGAGATCGCCATCATGCCGGATATCTATCCTGCTGGAGACGAAGTTATCACCATCTGGTTGACTACGGGAAGGCGAGTCCCTCCGGGTGGAATACCCTTAAACATCGGAGTTGTCGTCAATAACGTCCAGACCCTGATCAATGTAGCAAAAGCCGTCGCTGGAACCCCCGTCACCACACGGACTCTCACCGTCACAGGGGCCGTCAAAGTACCGAAGACCGTCACCGTCCCGATCGGAACCTCCCTGCGCGACGTTCTCGAACTAGCCGGCGGCATCGACCAGGACCTCACGTATCTCAGCGGAGGACCCATGATGGGGACTTTGATCACTGACCTCTCGACCCCCGTGACCAAAACCACCGGAGGATTGATCGGCCTTCCTAAGGACCATCCACTGATTAAGCGGAAAAGCATGACCGTTGAAACGGTCCTAAGAATCGCCAAAACCGTCTGCGAACAGTGCAGTTTCTGCACCGAGCTTTGCCCAAGGCATATCATCGGTCACGAACTCTCTCCACATCGACTGATTCGAGCGGTCAATTATAAAAACATGGGAGACCCGTTACTAGTAACCAGCGCCCTAACCTGCTCAGAGTGTGGCGTATGTGAAGCCTATGCTTGTCCGGTGGGAATCTCACCCCTGAGAGTGAATATAGCCTTGAAAGCAGAGCTTCGAGCCAAAGGCATCAAATATCAAGGGGAACTTGGGAAGGTTGACCCGATGGCTAAACATCGCTTAATCCCATCGTCACGTTTAATGGATCGCTTGAGACTAAGGCCCTGGTATAAGGAAGCTCCTTTATCTTTAGACGTGTATCAACCAGAGGAAGTTACGCTCAAGCTCCAACAGCATATTGGCGCACCTGCAGTACCCATCATCAAAGTTGGAGACATCGTTCAGGTTGGACAACTGGTCGGAGAAATCCCAACAGGAGCACTAGGAGCAAAGGTCCACGCCAGTATCGACGGAACCGTAATCCAGATGACCCCTCAAACCATAACGATACGGAAAGGTGGTGCAGCCAAATGATCCATGCCATAGGGCTGGTCGAATTAACAAGCATAGCACAAGGTATCGAATGCGCCGATATCATGGTCAAAACAGCTGACGTGACCATTTTGGTAGCGAAAACCATCTGCCCTGGAAAGTATATCGTCATGGTGAGTGGAGATGTCTCGGGAGTCCAGCAATCTGTGAACGCTGGCATCGACTTAGGTGCGGAGACCGTAGTGGATTCTTTTGTCATCCCTAATGTTCATCCCTCCATCTTACCAGCCATCGGCAACGCCAACAGGCTATACGACATTAAAGCCCTAGGGATTATCGAGACGTACAGCGTGGCATCCTTAATCGAAGCAGCCGATGCTGCGGTAAAAGCAGGAGATGTGGAGCCAATGCTGATCCATCTGGCCTTTGGAATCGGGGGCAAAAGCTATACCGTACTCACAGGAGAAGTCGCCTCCGTGAAAGCAGCGGTCGAAGAAGGAAGCGCCATAGCCAGTGAAAAGGGCCTCCTCATTCGTCAAGTTGTCATCCCACGACCCGCAAAGCAACTCATCGAAAGCCTGGCATAAATCGAAGTTCGAGGTTCGAAGTTCGAAGTTCGAACGAGGATCACGAACTGGATGCGAAGTACGAGACACGAAGCAAGGGGTTCGAAACAAGGATTACGAACTGGATGACACGAGGCACGAAGTGCGAGGGAATGGAAGCGAGTTTCGAGGCTCGAAACGCCACCTGAACTACGCATCTATTTAATACGAAGTACTAAAGGAGACTAAAACGAGGCGCGAAGCCCAAGTTTGAGCCAGAGATAACTAGTAACGGAAACTTAAAAATCGAGCATCGAGCATCGAACCTCGAGCCTCGATAAGGAGGTGTGCTATGGGACGATTTATTTCGGCGGCCGTATTACGAGATTTGGCTAAGTTAGATAAAAATGTAGTTTTAGAAGAAGATAGTGTTCTAACTCCCTCCGCCAAAGATCTCGCTAAAGAATTAGGGATCACGATTAGCAAAGGGAGACAGGAAATTGTCAGTCGCAGTGTTGTTAGTCAATCGACCGAACCACTGGCGAATCAAAAGTCTAGTGTCAAAGAAGTCAGCGTTTCCTCTGGAAACTCAACAGATGCAGGAAGCCAGAGTGAAGACCTTAAAAAAGCGGTGCAGAAGATTCTGGGTGAGGTGCTCAAACCAGCCTGTGAGAACCCCAAAGCCACTCATGTCAAAGGGGAAACCGTAGTCATCCAGCCTTTTCTGGAAGCTCCTCCAGGGCAAAAGGTGGGACTCGTCGATGTGATCGATTCACGGGTGGGCAACCTTGCCTCGGGTTTTATGACCTTTGATCACTCCAGATTGCCTTGGTTTTTAAATTATGATGAAGTCGATTATGTCATAGAGGGAGAGTTTGTCTTAGAAGTTGAGGGGCAAGTCTTTCGCGCTAAACCAGGAGATGTGGTCTATATTCCTAAGGGAAGCCAAGTGGTTTTTTCCTCTCCGACGTTTTGTAAAGTATTCTATGCTACCTACCCTGCTAACTGGGCAGATTTTTGCGATTAGAGATATTAAATTAAGCTAGGGCTATCTGAACTCTTCCTGAAAAGGAAGAGTTTTTTATGTTGGGCAACAACGGGCACTTGATTGTGAAAGAATAATGGGATTGCATATAGACACAAGGTAAGTTATCCGCAAGTTCCTCAAGCCCTTGTACCACAAGGGTTTGAGGAACTTCTCGTGCCTGCAGATCGTCGAACCCGAGCATCTAAAACGGGGGTTATTTATAAAGATACATTTTCAACAGATGGTCCTAGGGATATTGGTGGAATCTCAAAATTTTATTATATATCACATATTCATTATATAGACACATAATAAATATGTGATATATAATATATTAAGATAAAAATATTAGACTGCCATGCTGTAGGTGAATAATCGAGCTTGGAGGTGATAGCTAATTACTATAAGTTGGGAGCATGGGGAGTTTGGAAACATAGGCTAAAAAATGGGCAGAGATTGACTAGTTGGAGTGAAAGGAGATAAACGATGTCAAATATTCTTATGTTAAAGCCCCTGGCTAACCTCGTGGAAAAAGACTCTAAGCTCTGGGTTCGAGACCTTAACCAAGTTTTCACTGCAACCAACGGTAAGACAACGGCAGCCATAAAAAATGTTAACTTGCAAATTGCAGACCAGGAGTTTGTAGCCATCGTTGGCCCTAGTGGTTGTGGTAAAAGTACCCTGTTGAATATATTGGCAGGATTGATTAAGCCCAGCAAAGGAGAGGTTCTATTAGATGGAATAACCATTAACGGTATATCTTCCCGTATCGGCTATATGTCCCAGGCCGACTCCCTTTTACCGTGGCGTACCGTGCTTGATAATGTAGCTATAGGCTTAGAGATAAAAGGAGTGCCAAAAGCAGAACGCAATTCTGTGGCTAGAGAACTAATCGCTAGGACCGGACTGAAAGGGTTTGAAGATAGTTACCCTTCTGAGTTGTCTGGCGGAATGAGAAAAAGGGTGGCTATCATCAGAATTTTAGCCCTAGATCCAGAAATATTGTTTATGGACGAACCTTTTGGTGCTTTAGACGTCCTTACTAAAGAAATGCTTCAGGATGATATTCTAAAACTATGGCAAGAGACAAAAAAAACCATCGTGTTTGTGACTCATGATTTGACCGAGGCGATCACTTTAGCGGATCGAGTAGTGTTAATGACTTCGCGCCCTTCAACTATCAAATCTGAGTATAATATTCCACTGGAGAGACCCAGGTCAGCCCTGGAAACTCGTTTTGATCCCCAATTCGTCGAACTTCAGAAATTAATCTGGAATGATTTACGGACCGAAGTAATCATGGCGAAAGGAGGAGAATAAGTTGTTGTCCGCTTCTGTTAAGAATAAGGTAACCATTTATAGTTGGCGCATTTTGATCACGACCGTTTTATTATCTATCTGGGAATTGGGAGTCAGATATAAAGCCTTTGATGCTTTCTACATAAGTCAGCCTTCAGAGATATTCAATGATTTAATTACCTTATTCGCTACTGGTGAAGTATTCCCACACATCGCCATCACCATGGAAGAAGCTTTGTTGGGTCTTGTCATAGGAACCATCGCAGGGGTTACAGTAGGGTTCGTACTAGGGAAATTCGAGCCAGTAGCCAAGGTTCTGGATCCAATTATTATGGCTCTTTACGGTATACCTAAGCTGACTTTGGGTCCTTTGTTCATTTTATGGTTTGGCATGGGGATCAAGTCTAAAGTATTTATTGCCTTAATCTCTGTATTTTTTTTGACTTTTTTTAGTGCCTATAGTGGGTTTAAAAACGTGAGTCCGAACTTGATCAACACAGTTAAGCTTATGGGAGCAACTCAGGGTCAGATTTTGCGTAAAATCATTATTCCTTCATGTGTGCCTTGGCTGTTAAACGGTTTAAGAACGAGCCTTGGTGCTGCTTTGTTAGGAGCAATTGTAGGTGAATATATCGCGGCCAACTCTGGTTTAGGTTGGATGGTTAGTAACGCTAGTGGGATGTATAACACAACTCGAGTGTTATCCACGATAGTAATTTTATCGGCTTTAATGGCTATTTTGAATTACTGCGTTACCTTGCTAGATAACCGTCTCCTGAAATGGCGAGTCTCAACCGAATAGATAGAAACTAGGAAACGATAAATATTTAATAATGCCCAGCAGAGTTCTTTCAGATGATCTTAAATTTTTTAGATAATTAAACATCAAATTTGAGTAAAGGGTGAAGTAAAGTGAAAAGAAGCGCAATGGCTATTCTTTTGTTAGTTTTACTACTTGTAACCACGATAACTATCGGTTGCGGAAAATTGAATACGGAGACGGTTTCGAAAACAGTAGACCCATCAGAACTACAAAAAGTGGTTATAGCTCAACCAGGAGGATCGGGCGAATCATGGCTGCCGGTCTATATTGCAAGTTATTTAGGCTATTTTAAAGAAAATGGACTTGATGTTAGTTTTGTCAATTTTGCTGGTGGGCCATTGGTCATCACTTCCCTACTTGCTGGGGACTCACAATTTGCTTTAACTGGGTATGAACAAGTAATGAAGACCAATGAGAAGGGTAAAGATACCAAGATGATTGTTGCCACTTCCGCAAAACATCCTTGGGCGTTCATAGTTTCAAAGGATATTGAAACTATTGCTGATCTTAAAGGAAAAACAATATCTGGCGGGATGGATGGTTCTTCGCCACGTGGTTTTGTTAGAGCAATAGTGAGGCATGGTGGACTGGATCCTAACAAAGATGTCCAATTCATTTCTCTGCCTTCCGGTGGGGAGATAGGTGCCCTGGGAAATGGCCAAATCTCTGCAACTTTTGGTGGCAGCAATATAAAACTTGACTTGCAAAAACGTGGCTATAAGGTGCTCGTAGACCTGGCAGATTCGGAACAACATCAGAAAGTTCTGGAAGCAGATAATTATCCCCTATTTGTTATCCAAGTGACTGAAGATTACATCACGAAAAATCCGGAAAATGTACAAAAGTTTACGGATGGTATAGTGAAAGCGATGAATTGGGTTAACAATCATTCTACGGAGGAGATAGCGAAGGTTGTAGCACCGAAATTCCAAAACATGGATAAGGATATCATTGCAGATATTATTGAAGATACAAAAAAGACCTTATCCTCTGATGGTTATTTCACGCAAGAGGGGCATGATGCAGCGGTCAGACTTTCTATCGATGCTGGACTAATTGCCAAGCCATTATCAATGGAAAGCGTAGTAGATGAATCCTTCTTAAAAAATGCCCATGCTAAGCTAGATGAAAAATAAATTGTGTTAAGGGACCAAATTTTTGACCATTATTTAGCTTTTTCTGAGTGCATGGGATCTTAGGTTCTCATGCAGGAATTAAAGAGGGTTTCATTTGATGATGTTCTAGAGGAGGTATTCTTATGGATTACGACCAACAAACATTTCAAACAGTATGTGCAATGTGCAACGGAATGTGTGGGTTAGAAATAACCATGGAACAGGGTACTATTGTGGGAATTAGCGCACGGAAGGATTCTCTTTCACAGGGACATCTTTGTCCAAAGGGTAAGGCTATTGCTGAAATAGTCCAGGCACCCGATCGTCTTAAGACCCCAGTTAGGAAAACTGGAGATGGCCGATGGCAAGAAATTTCTTGGGATGATGCTCTGGATTTAATCTCTCATAAGCTAAGTGATATTAAAGCCAGATTTGGTGCGAAGGCAGTGGCCGTTCATGTAGGACAGACGGGAGTAAGGAAAGAATTCACTCCATATTTAGAACGATTTTGCAGGGTCTTTGGCACCCCAAACTGTTCATCTTCGGGAAGTCATTGCCATGTTGCGAAAGCAATGGCCAATAGTATCACCTATGGCGCTTTACCAATTCCTGATTACGCGAATAGCGCTTGCATTGTTTTGTGGGGCTCTGATCCTTCAGTGTCCTGCCCGACCTTAATGGAAGATATCAATAAGGCAACGGTCTATGGTGCAAAGCTCCTTGTTGTAGATCCAAGAGTCACTAAATTAGCGAGGAGGGCTGACTTTCATCTGCAATTAAGGCCAGGAACTGACGGAGCATTAGCCCTAGGAATCATAAATGTTATTATACAAGAAAATCTTTACGATCAGGATTTTGTGAATCAATGGACGATTGGTTTTCCAGAACTAACCGAATTAGTTAAACACTATTCTCCATCTAAAGTGGAACAAATCACTTGGGTTCCTGAAGCTAAGGTAATCGAGGCAGCTCGTCTCATTGCGCTATCTTCTTCAGCTTGTGTTACATCTGGGCTCGCTCTCGAACTTCAGACTAATGGTTTTCAGGCCTTGCGTGCCATAGCCATTTTGCAGGCCATCACCGGAAACTTAGATGTCCCCGGGGGCGCTTTGTTTGTGCCACTTGCCAAACTTGCATCTTTAGCCCCGGAGAACACGCTGGAGTCAGACGAACTGGCCATCGGACAAAAGGAATATCCACTTTTTCATGACCACACTAAGCGTGCTCAAGCTAATTTGTATGCTGAGGCTATCCTTACAGAAAAGCCTTATCCGATCAAGGGAATGATTGTCGCCGGTAGTAATCCAATGCTGACTTGGCCCAATACAGATAAGGTTAGGGAAGCCCTAACTAAACTGGAGTTTCTAGTAGTCATGGATCATTTCATGACAGAAACTGCTAAGTTGGCTGATTTGGTGCTTCCTGCGTCAACGTTCCTGGCGCGTATAGAGTTATGGAATGGCGCCAGTATTTATGGCGTACAGAAGCTTGGTTTGTCTCCTCAAGTCCTGGAAGAGAAAGATTGTCTTACAGATTGGAGCTTCTGGAATCAGTTGGCTCAAAAAATGGGCTTTAAGGAAAGTTTCCCATGGGCAAGTGAAGAAGAGGCACTAAACTTTAGGTTAGAACCGCTCGGTTTAAGTGTGGAAAGCTTAAAGCAGTACCCTGAAGGGTATGAATATGGACAGCAAAGAGTTAAGAAATACGAAACAACTGGATTTAAAACTCCTTCAGGAAAAGTAGAGATTTATTGCAAAGATCTGGAAGAACAGGGCTATGAACCCCTGCCTGTTTACAGGGAACCACACTCCAGTCCTCTCTCCATGCCAAAGCTAGCTAGAAAATACCCATTGGTTTTAACAGGAGCTAGAAACGTCGGATATTATCATTCCCGTTATCGAAATATCCCCTCGCTTCGCAAAATGTCGCCCGAACCGCTCGTGGAGATTCACCCCGAACTAGCCAAGATGTATGGGATAGAAGATGGAGAGGAAGTAGTGGTAGAGTCTTGGCGGAGAAAAGAAATTGTTCTTAAAGCAAAGATTACTGAAACAATTGATTCCAGAGTGATCTCTATTCCACATGGATGGAGCGAGTCTAATGTTAATTTATTAACAGATGATCAAACATTGGACCCGGTGACCGGTTTTCCTGCTTATAGATCCCTATTGGCACGTCTTTACAAGAAAGCCGATTGTAAACGTTCTGTTTAGAATGCAGTTACAATGTCAATCGACTAAAGATTCACTAAAAAGCTTGCTAGGTATTGTAAATAAATAACTAGAATGCCTCGGAAGAGGCATGATGGCTATAAACGAGGTGAAAAATGGGTAAGGATAATTTGACATCGGCAGAGCGGATGAAGGCTTTAGCCAATAAGCAAGGCTTGGATAGGGTTCCGGTTAATCCCGGTGTGAGCCTTCATGCGGCATCCATAAGTAATATGTCAGCTAGGGAGTATTATCTAGAACCGGAAAAAGCTTGGCAAGCCCAATTATGGGCAAAGGAACTCTACCAGTATGACTCAGCTCCATCCTATGGAATCCCAGACTGGAGTGGGTGGGATTTCGGGGGAGAACTCCAATTTCGAACCTCTCCCCGAATTTGCTTACCGTCACTAACTAAACATTCCGTAGAAAAACCCATGGATGTCGAAAACCTGCGAGTCCCCAATCTGGAAACCGCTCCTGCTTTTAGCAGAATGCACCAGTTTGCCAGACTAGCTCGTGCCAAGGGTTATTCTGTTTCAATTCCTGGTGGTTCCCCCATGGGGATTGCTGGCACGATTGTTGGACTTGATCTCTTACTACGTTGGTTTCATAAAGAACCTGCGTTGGTACATCAGGTTTTGCGTTTAGCCACAGATTACCTTATGCAAATTGCTGACCAATACATAACAGAGTTTGGGCCAGAAAACTGTTCAGTCTTTTCCACCTATCCGCTAGAGTGTCATGCGTTGGTCTCCCCTAAAGTCTTTGAGAAGTTTAGTCTCCCTTATGTCAAGGAGATTCAATACAAGTTAAGAGCCAGAGGTATAAAAAAATGGGTCTTTCATCTCTGCGGTGATCATACCAAGAACTTGAGCCTATGGACTCAAGAAATCCGCCCGGAACCAAGATCTACCATTACCATCGGACATGAGATGGACATTCAGCATGTAGCCCGTACCTTCGGGGAGGAAATAATTATCGGCGGCAATATCCCAACCACTCTGCTTCAGCTCGGTACTCCCGAAGAAGTTTTAGAGGTAAGCAGGGACATCCTTGAAACGATGAAAAATCATCCCGGCGGCTTTATTTTAATGCCTGCTTGTGCATTACCCCCTCTGACTCCGCCGGTCAATGTTTTTGCAATGCTTAAAGCAGTTACCCTTTATGGTCGGTACAATAGTTAGTTTTAATATATTAAGAGAGTTTTAAGTGATTGTTTTGCATAAAGACACAAGCCTAACTCAATAATCAGCATAAAATATCACCATGTTACAATATATTCTTATATACGACACAGTTCTCCTTATGTTAATATATAAATAAATGGTTATAGCAAGTAATGGAGGGGACATCATGGATAAAGAAACACTATTTCGAGAAATCTCACACGCACTCGTAGAATTTGAATCTGAAAAGGTCGCAGAGCTGGCACAGGAAGCTCTGAAACAGAATATACCAGCCTATACAACTATTACGGAGGGGTTAGTCCCAGGTATGAACGAGGTCAGTAGACTTTATGAGGAAGAGGAATATTTCCTTCCCGAAATCTTGATGTGTTCTGATGCGTTTAATGCTGGACTCGATGTGGTTAATCCCCATTTGGATAAAAGCTCAATGGAAAAACCCATCAAAATGGTGATCGGAGTAGTAGAAGGGGACACTCATGATATAGGGAAAAACCTTGTTCGCATTTTGTCAGGAGCTGCAGGTTTTGAAGTATACGATCTGGGCCGAGATGTACCACTTGACCGTTTTATTGAAAAGGCTGAAGAAGTAGAAAGCGATATGATTTGCATGTCTACTTTGATGACCACTACTATGGATGGCATGAAAACGGTTATTGACCGCTTAAAAGAACGAAATATTCGAGATAAATACAAAGTTCTGATTGGTGGAGGTCCTATTTCCCAAACGTTCTGTGATAAGATTGGAGCCGATCTTTACGCTAACGATGCCAGTTCAGCCGTGAGAAAAGCCAAAGAACTCATGGGGAGGGCCTAACTAATATGTTAATCAGGGAAGATATTTTAACCCCTAAAGAAAGAATGATGGCCCTTTTAACTGGAAAACCTCTAGACAGAGTTATCTGTATGCCCATTGTAACGACCAATACTGCTCAGCTGATTGGCAAAACCGTAAAGGAATTTCAACTTGACGGCAAGGTCATGGCCGAAGCACATATTGCGGGATTTAAGAGATTTGGCTATGATTTAATTTATCTCTTCACGAACTGTTCCTATGTGGCGGAAGCTATGGGTGCCGAACTAGACTATTCTGAGAATGAACCAGCTAACTGTGAAGTTTCCATTATTAACTCTAAGGAAGACTTAAGCAAAATCAAAGTTGCAGAAAAGAATGACGGCCAATTCCCTGTTTACTACGAAGCACTGGAAATCCTGAATAAAGAAGTGGGGGATCAGGTTTTCATTTCCGTTTGCTTTTCTGGACCTGTTTCCACAGCTGCCACCCTGCGGGGTGTTGAAGCTTTTGCCCGCGATACCTACGCAGATCCAGAACTTTGTCATACCCTTTTGAGAATGGCTACAGACAGCTGCAAAAACCTAATTCGAGAAATTTCCAGTTATGGAGCTATGCCTATTATTCTGGAGCCCATTGCTTCAGGTAGTCTTTTCAGCCCCAAGATGTTTGACAAAATCGCCTATCCCTACATTAAAGAACTTGTGGACTTAGCCCATGAGCTCAAAGCCCTTATTCCCCTGCATATTTGTGGTAAGACTCACAAGATTGTGGACAAGATGACCGACACTGGGGCAGATGTGATCAGTCTCGACAAATGTGATTTGGCGATTGCTCGGGAAAAGGTAGCTGGCAGAGCACTCATACTAGGCAATATTGATCCTGCCAACGAACTCCTTTTCGGTCCAGTGGAAGAAATTCATAAAGTCTGCGTTGAGGCACTTGACATAATGAAAAATTATACTCCAGCTTTTGTTCTCTCAACAGGGTGCGAAACGGGTAATAAAGTACCTTTCGAGCATATCCAGGCAATGCTCGATGTGGCTAGGAGCCACGGTTTATATGATTATAAAGAAGGTGAATAATCTTGAACGAAAAAGAACGCTTATTAAGCGTATTGAAAGGAGATCGGGTTGACCGACCTCCCGTTATTTGCCCTGGAGGAATGATGAGTGCCTGCGTTACGGAGTTATCCGATCAAGTAGGAGGCGGCCATCACACTAACGCCAGAGCTATGGTGAGTGCTGCACGGAAAATTAATGAGCTGATAGGCTTTGAAAATTATGGTGTACCGTTTTGCTTAACTGCTGAAGTTGAAGCCCTAGGTGCCATTGTTAACCTAGGAGATAATCTTGTCGAACCTAGAGTCACTCAGTACAATGATCAGTCACTAGAAGCCATCATTGAAAACAACTACCGAGTTGACGTTTCCACTGGCAGGATGGGAGTTGTTTTAGAGGCGGTCAGGGAACTCAGCAGCAGCAATAATGGGGTCCCAGTGATTGGTAATGTCTCCGGTCATATCAGTACAGCCACTTCGGTTGTCGAACCTCTCGAAATGTTTAAAATGTTGAGGTGGGAACCTGAGCGGGCTGCTCGTTTCCTGGCTTTTACTAATGACTATCTTGTCAGATATGCTTTAGAGATGGTTAGGGCTGGTGCTGATGTTATCTCTATATCGGATCCCACGGCCACAGGAGAAATTCTGGGACCACGCAATTTTCAAAAGTTTGCGGTTCCGTTCTATCAGACAATCATCAAGGCTCTTCATAAAGAAGGGGTTCCTGTCATCCTTCACATCTGCGGTAATGCTAGCAATATCATCGATTCCCTCAATCAAGTAGAGGTTAATGCTGTTAGTTTTGACTCAATTGTCAATATGAAAACTGCTCGTAAAGGACTGAAGACAGGGCTTATGGGTAATGTTAATACCCAACTTTTGCACACTGGAGTAAGAGAGAAGATTGTGTCCATCACCCGTAATGCCCTTCATTCAGAGGTGGATATCGTTGCTCCTGCTTGCGGTCTAAGTATGGCTACTCCGATAGGCAATCTCAAAGCCATGACAGATTACGTGAAAGAAGGTTCGTATCATTAACATGGTTAAGGTGCAATTCACCAAGGAGGATATTTCCATAGAAGTTGCCGAGGGAGATCGGCTTTCTGAATGTATTAGGGCAGCAGGTCTAGACTTAGAGACTCCCTGCAATGGGTTAGGTCTTTGCGGCAAATGCCGGGTCAAGGCTTGGGGCGACTTATACCCCGCAGAGGATTTGGAGAGCGTGTTCATCAATGCCCCAGACATCCGTTTGGCCTGTTTGGCTAGGGTAAAGAGGGATGTATGGATCGAGCTTTACTCTAACGTTAACCAGCTTAAGACCATTAATCAAGGCGTTGCGATTGAAGTTGAGGTAGATTGTTCGGTAAAGCAAGTTTTGTTACCACCTCCTGAAAGGACAGCTCAGGCTTACCTGGAAAGATTACCTTATAACCCTAGCTCTGTGGACATTTACCGAAAGGCCGGTAAACTAGAACAGGCCGGAAATCAACAAGTCTATGGTGTTTTAATTGACGACCGCCTTGTTGACCTGGGATCCAAGCCTGGTAAAATCTTGGGAATTGCTTTTGACATTGGGACCACCGGAATTTCCGCTTATCTCCTAGACCTGGCTACTGGGGCAATTCTCTACAAGAGATCCTGCCTAAACCCTCAGACGCAATTTGGGGGAGACGTCTTGTCAAGAATTAGCTACTGTCTAGAAAATCCCCAAGGCATGCTTCAGCTTCAGGAGGTTATCATAGGAAAACTAAATAGTCTGGTGTCAGATCTGATCGGTACAGCCGAAGGAGTGGAACGTGTTTATCAGGTAGTTATAGCAGGAAACACGACCATGCTGCACTTTGTACTTGGTGTTTATCCTGGGTCGATAGCCAAATCCCCTTACCGATCGGTTTTCCTTGAACTGGTTGAACTGAAAGCTAGGGAGGTCGGTATACTTATTTGCCCGGAAGGAAGGGTAACCCTATTGCCTTCAGCATCGGGGTATGTCGGAGCGGATATCCTTGCCGGTCTAGTGGCCACAGCGTTTAATAAAAAAGATCATTCGGCAGTCTTTTTAGATATCGGAACAAACGGTGAAATCGTGGCTAATCTGGGAGGTAGGCTTATTGCTACCTCTACTGCTGCCGGCCCGGCCTTGGAAGGAATGAACATTTCCTGTGGTAGTCGTGCCGAAGAAGGAGCTATAGACACTTTTTTTATAGATGATGAGCTTGAGCTTCATTTTACAACGATAGGAGGCGCAACTCCTCCCAAGGGAATCTGTGGCAGTGGACTTATAGATATAACAGCGGCCATGGTCAAACACGAAATCATCCTGGCCAGCGGGCGCTTTAACCCAAATCTTGACCTCGGGCTAAAAGCTAGGGTAAGAGAAAAGAAGTTTTATCTGACTGAGGAAATTTATATCTCCCAGAGAGATATTCGTCAGATTCAGCTGGCCAAAGGTGCTATTGCTGCAGGGGTAACCCTACTCCTCGAAGAAGTTGGCATTCCTCTCGAAGCCATAGAGGAAGCAGTCATTGCTGGAGCCTTCGGGTATCATATTAATCCTGATAGTCTTCTGCAAATCGGCCTCTTGCCTAAAGGGTTTATGGGTAAGATCACCTTTGTCGGAAATTCCTCAGCGGAAGGCGCCCGTTTGGCTCTTATCAATCAGGGAGTAATGACCGAGATTAATGAATTGAAGAACAAGATAGAGGTTCTGGAGCTTTCCACAAATCCTCGCTTTCAGGACTACTTTGTAAAAGCATTAGGCTTTTAATACAGTCATAATTACAATTTCGTTCATATCAGTGCAACTAGGGCGGCTGCCTTGGCACCAGCCAAGTTTTCTATATACAGTCAGAAGTACAATTTCGGGTCTATATCGGGGGTGTTTCAATGATTAAGGTAGATGTTGTTTCGGGATTCCTGGGTTCGGGTAAGACCACTCTGGTCAAGAACCTTCTCCAAGTTCACCAAAAGGAAAAGGTTGTTCTGATCGAAAACGAATTTGGGGACATTGGCATTGATGGGGAACTGTTGGAAAGGGAAGGCTTTGAAGTATTTGAAATTTCAAGTGGTTGTATTTGCTGTATTATGCAGAAGGATTTCGAGCAAATGCTGACAAGAATTATTAAAGATTTCAACCCGCAGAGGATTATCATTGAACCTACCGGAATCAGTATCCTCAGTGAAATTATCGATATTCTGCGCAAACCGGAATTCGGTTCCCTTCTTCAGATTAACTCCCTTGTCACTGTTGTAGACAGTATTAATTACCTACAACAATGCGAAGTCTTTGGAGAGTTTTTCGAGGACCAGATCACGAATGCCTCGGTCTTGACCTTAAGTAAAAGCCAGCTGGTTGACAGCGAAACTATAGGCAAGGTTATTACTTCCTTGAGAGACTTTAATGAAGATGGGGAGATCATCAGCAAACCTTGGGATGAATTGGATCCAGCGGAATTTGAAAGCCTCCTTGATGCGCAAGTGGACTTGGATCTTAGTGATATCCTTCATACACAGTACAAACCTTGCAGTGAAAATGAATTTGAGACCTTGGCTCTCCAGACTTCCCAGTCTTTTAGCCCTGAGGAACTTGAGCACATCCTTACCCTTCTCAGTCAGTCTAAATATGGTCAGGTTATACGGGGCAAGGGTTTTCTCAAAAGTTATCAGGGTTTCTTGGATTTTAGTTACACTAATGGCCAGTTTATTGTATCGGCGAGTAACTTTAAAACCAGTGGTAAGTTGTGTCTAATTGGAAAAAACCTTAGGGAAAAAGAAATTAAGGACTTATTTAAGGTCAAAGGTGGGGGGTTGTTTAATTGGTTGAAATTCTGATCGACAGCTTCCTAGATGTAATCAAGGTAGTCCCAGTTTTGTTTCTGATCATCCTCTTATCGGACTGGATCACTAGAAAGCTTAATAAAGGAACGCCCTTTTTCAGCCGTGTAGCCAAGTTGGATGTCCCAGGTGGAGCTTTATTGGGAATAATCCCCCAATGTGGTATATCAGTGGCTTTTGCCAAGCTCTACGGGAATGGTTACATCTCCTTGGGTATGCTCATAGCCGTTTTCCTAGCTGGATCTGATGAAGCCCTGATCATCATCAGTGCCCATCCTGATAAGCTCCTGCTAATCTTCGGGATTATAGGGATCAAGCTCTTGGTTGCGATTGGAGCAGGCTTCATAATAAACCTAGTGATCAAGGAGAAGCGCAACCGCCTCAAAGGGTGTGGCATAGATTGCAATTGTCCCAAATGTGGTAAACACAAAAATATGCTGGTCAATAGTCTGGTTCATACCTTAAAACTTACGCTCTATTTGTATGTTACTGTTTTGATAATCGGGACCTTGGCGGAACGGTTCGGTGAAGAGGGAATCCTTGAACTTCTGGGGCGAGATACCTTTCTCCAACCGGTATGTGCTTCTTTGATCGGCATGATTCCTAGCTGTTTTTCGTCTGTGCTCATAGCCGAGGGTTATATCAAAGGGGTCTTGGGTTTTGGATCCCTGATCTCCGGGTTACTGGCTAATACGGGATTCGGTATCCTAGTGCTCTTTAGGGAACTTCCCTTAAAGAAAACCCTCTTGATAATCCTGCTCCTACAAGCCATCAGTATCTTAGTAGGGGAGATGTTTTATTTTACTATTAGATAATGACGTTACTTTCAGAAGAATTTAAACTCTATTTGAAAGCTAGTTGAACTCAGTCAAGGAGCTAGAGCCATCCACGAAGCGGAAATTGTGAGTAATAGAACTCGAACTTCGATTTCTGGCCTCCGGCTTCTGACGACTGACTTCTGATATAGGGGGAATGTTGGATGGACTTTAAATGTACGGGAGACGATTTGGAACAGATTCCGGAAGAGGTGGTTAAAAAAACGGGCATTACCCTGCCAGGAGGCCATTGTAGTAAAAATAGCATGGCACTCCTTGCCACGGAACTGAGGAAACATCACGGGGATGTCATAGCTCGGGTACCTTTCTGCGTAACGGTCGAAGCAGAAGCTTACGGGGCGCATATCAAGCTGGGCAACGCCTTAGCTGGGCCTAGGGTGGAAAGTTACCTTTTTACGTCTATAGAAGAAATGTCCAATCTCCAAGGTTTAGATTTGACTAGGGGTCGCATTAGAGAAGTCCTGGATGCAGTGGGAATTTTGGTTGAAGCTGGGGAGAAAGTGGCTTTAAGTGTCGAGGGTCCCTTTACAATCTTATCTGCCCTAATTGACCCCCTGGATTTTTATAAAGGCCTTCGTCGGGATCCTCTTCGAATCCAGGAAATCCTGACTGTCGTTGAAGAAGGTATCATCCGCTATAGCCTTGAGGGTATCAAAAGGGGTGCCTCGATTATTTCTTATGGAGACCCGGTTGGAGCTATGGGCATTATTGGACCTAAGGTCTATCGGGAGTATAGCGGCCCTTCAAGTTGGAGAATTATTAAAGGAATTAAGGAAACTGGTGAAAAGGTGCTTCTTCATCTCTGCGGTAAGACTTCAACGGCACTAGAAAAACTGGAGATGCTTAGATCTTATCCTATAGAAACTGACGATGCTTTGACGTATGGTCAGGCACTGTTAGGGCTGCTTAACAAGACCACTGGGCCGATTGTGATAGGGCATAGATGTATTAAAGGAAGTTTAAATAAGATGAGTCAACCGGTTCTTTGGGGAATTGAATTAAAATAAGGCAAGTACGTAATAATAGTTGTTTATGTGAACATGAAAAGTCTAAAGTCAAGGTCTGTAAAAAACTCTTCATACAAATGAAGAGTTTTTTTATATACCAAAAAGGAAAATTTGCGAAGCTCAACTATGTGAAAAATACACCGATATTATTAAATACATACATTGGACATGGTACTTAACCTGGATTACTCTTTGCTTAACGTTCTTTATTTCTCATAAATACTAATCTGGTTCTTTAAGAATGAGAAGAGATGCTAAATAAGAACTATCGTACAAACCTTGAGGATCGAAAAAACAATAGCTTACCTCTTACCTCTTACCTCATGCCTCATGGCAGAAGTAAGAGGTAAGAGGTAAAGGTAAGATATTTATTAGACAAAAAAGTGTAAGGTACTCCTGCTTATAGGTATTTTACACTTTTTTTGTGCAAAAAACATAAATTTTGACATAAACACTCAATTAAAAAATTAATTATTTAGTTGACTACTTATTTAATAATTAGTATAATAATAAATAATATTAAGGAAATCTGATACATATATTAAGATGAATTTACTAAGTAAGATGCAAACAAAGTGAGAGGAGAGGGGATGATGAGTATTGATAAAAATGGATAGGTGTTATGCATTTAAATAATGAAAAATACGTTAAGACATTATACTAAATAATGGGGGTGGAATGATGACTGAACTCATCTTGTCCAGATTACAATTCGCGGTGGTCTCGTCTTATCATTTCTTATTCGTGCCATTGACCCTGGGGTTATCGGTTTTGGTTGCGATGATGGAGACTTGGTATGTGCGGACTGGAAATGAAACGTACAAAAAGATGACTAAGTTTTGGGGAAAGTTATTTCTTATTAACTTTGCCATGGGTGTTGTGACTGGGTTAGTTCAAGAATTTTTATTTGGAATGAACTGGTCCGAGTATTCCCGGTTTGTCGGGGATATCTTTGGAGCACCTTTGGCCGTTGAGGCCTTAGTAGCTTTCTTTATAGAATCGACATTCTTAGGTTTGTGGGTTTTTGGCTGGGATAAATTGCCTAAAAAGGTGCATGCCCTTACTATTTGGCTTGTGGCAATTGCCGCCAATGTGTCCGCACTCTGGATTTTGATTGCCAACTCCTTTATGCAAGAACCGGTCGGGTATATTTTACGTAACGGCCGGGCGGAAATGACCGATTTCATAGCCTTAATTACTAATCCACATGTTTTTTATCAGTTTCCGCATACCGTGTTGAGCGGATTTGTAACCGGGGCATTTTTTGTCATGGGAATTAGCGCTTACCATTTGTTGAAAAAGAACCATCTGGACGTTTTTCGGCGTTCGTTTTATATGGCTGTAATTTTCGGGTTAATCAGTGCCTTCGGAGTCGCAGGAGTAGGGCATTTACAGGCTATACATCTTGTGCAAGTGCAACCCATGAAAATGGCTGCCGCTGAGGCTCATTGGGAGACGGAAAATCCGGCTGGGTTATTATTATTCGCCTCCATCGATGAAAAAGGACAGAAAAACACCTCTGAGCTTAAAATTCCGGGCTTGTTAAGCTTCCTTTCATACAATAGTTTTACTGGGGAAGTAAAAGGAATTCATGAGCTTCAGGCTGCTGCAGTCCAGCAATATGGGCCAGGCAACTATGTTCCACAGGTAACTTCATTGTTCTGGAGTTTCCGGATTATGCTGTTGGCTGGAATGTGGTTATTGTTGATCCCGCTCCTCGGACTTTACTTCTATAAATCGAAGCGCTTAGAGCAAAAGACTTGGTTCTTGAAAATTGTACTCTGGACGATTCCCATACCCTATATTGCGAATACCGTGGGTTGGTATATGACTGAAGTTGGACGTATGCCTTGGATCGTTTATGGATTACAAAAAGTTGAGGCAGGTCTATCCACCTCAGTTTCGGCACTTTCCATACTGATCACCTTTATCGGTTTCACTCTGATTTATGCAGTTTTGGCGGTAGCGGACGTTTACCTCTTGCTTAAGTATATTAAGCAGGGTCCGGAAGAGGTTAGCACGGAAGATTCGCTGAAAAGTGGAATAAAGGGGGCGTCGTTGTGGACTTAAACATCCTCTGGTTCATACTCATAACCGTCTTGTTTGTTGGCTTCTTTTTTCTAGAAGGATTTGATTTTGGAGTAGGGATTCTGCTTCCTTTCCTAGGGAAAAATGATTCAGAACGTCGCGTGATCATCAATACCATCGGACCGGTCTGGGACGGGAATGAGGTCTGGATGATTACAGCAGGTGGGGCAATGTTTGCGGCTTTTCCTAATTGGTACGCGACTTTGTTTAGTGGTTTCTATCTCGCTTTGTTTCTGGTGTTGTTCGCTTTAATTATCCGTGGTGTTGCCTTTGAATTTCGCAGCAGTGACAGCGGTCCTCGATGGCGCAGGACATGGGATTGGATGATTTTCACAGGTAGTTTCCTGTCTGCTCTTCTTTGGGGTGTGGCCATGACGAACGTGGTTAAGGGAGTTCCGATTGATGCCAAAATGCAATATGTAGGAACCTTCTTTACCTTACTCAATCCTTATGCTATCGTTGGCGGTCTAACCACACTGCTGGTCTTCATGCTGCACGGTGCCTTGTATCTCAACTTAAAGACTATCGGTGAGATGGCTGAGCGGGCGTCGAAGACTGCCAAGAAGATTGCCTTAGTTGCCATCCCGGTTGTTCTCCTGTTTGCGGTATTAACCTATTTGCAAACAGATCTGTTTGCAAATCTGGGAGCTGGTATTACTTTGCTAGCAGCAGGGGTAACCCTTGTCGTTGCCTATGTTTTGATTCGTTCTAATAAGCCAGGCTGGGCTTTTATTTCGAATGGTTTGACAATTCTTTTGTTTACTGTTTCCTTATTTTGGGGACTCTTCCCACGAGTGATGGTTTCTAGTCTCAACCCAGAGTGGAGTCTAACCATCTATAATGCTTCATCAAGCCCGTACACTTTGAAAATCATGACGATAATCGCTTTAACTATGGTACCGATCGTTCTTCTGTACCAAGGGTGGACTTATTGGGTTTTCCGTAAACGTGTTACGGAAAAAAACCTTCACTATTAAGTTAGTTTCCTTTAGAATAAGGGGCAAGATACGTCTTGCCCTAAATTTTTTTGGTTTTCGATAATAGAAATTTGGTACCCGATCCCCTCCAGATCTAGCCAGAGGAAGTTTTTTAGATTGACAGTGTCTAAGATAAGAATTGCGTCTATGTGCACAGTCGACGACGACATGAAAGTTAAGAAACGTCCCACTGTGCATATCTTGCATAACTTGAGAGCAAGTCAAGTTATGCAAGATATGCAAGATATGCAAGTCGAGAACCGTCGTCAACTTGCGGACAAAAATGCAAGTTAGTGCAAGTTAGGAACCGTCCCCAACTTGCGTGTGATGCTAGGAGATGAATCAATGTTCGATAAGAGATTAGTTCGAGAGGGGAGACCCGTTTGGGGGTATCTGATGCTAACGGTTGGGCTGGGCATGGGGATTGCTTTGCTGGCTGTCGCTCAAGCTTGGTTTTTATCGCGGGTCGTTGCTGGGGTATTCATAGAAGGGGCTACCTTTAGCTCAGTCTGGACGTTTCTATTGATCATGCTCGGGATCATCGTGCTGCGAGCAGTTTTTCAATGGGTCAGTGAAATTAGCGCTCATGAAGCTGCTTTGCGCATCAAGACAAGTCTGCGTAAACGTTTAATGAGCCATATTGTCTCTTTAGGACCTGCGTATGCTCGGGGGGAAAGGACTGGAGAGTTAATCACAACGGTGGTGGATGGGATCGAATCTCTCGAGGAGTACTTTTCCAAGTACCTTCCTCAGTTACTTCTGGCTGCAGCAATACCCCTGCTTATTTTAGGATTTGTGTATCCCTTAGATTGGAAATCTGGCATAATACTTCTCATTACAGGACCGCTGATTCCCGTTTTTATGATTCTGATCGGAAAGCTGGCTGAGCAAAAATCGCTTCAACAGTGGCAAAGTCTAAGTTGGATGAGCGCCCATTTTTTAGATGTTTTACAGGGGATGGCGACTCTCAAAGTCTTTGGCAGGGCTAAAGACCAAACACGAGTGATTGAGAGAGTCAGTGATTCGTTTCGTAAAACCACACTAAGTGTATTGAGGATTGCCTTTTTGTCAGCACTAATGTTAGAGTTCTTAGCCACGATTAGCACAGCCATCGTTGCCGTAACCATTGGCTTAAGGCTAGTCTATGGTACTCTCTCTTTTTCTACGGGGCTATTTCTCTTGCTTTTGGCACCCGAATTTTACACTCCATTAAGAACACTCGGCATAAATTTTCACGCGGGGTTGTCTGGGATGAATGCGGCGGGTCGGATCTTTGAGATTCTGGATCTTCCGTTGATGAGTGGAGAGGAGCACCGTGATCAAACGTTATCCTCTGATTTTCACATATCCCTTCAAAATGTTAGCTTAACCTACCAAGCAGAAGCAGGAGATGCACCAGCCTTAAAAGGTATCAACCTATCTATATTTCCTGGTGAAAAGGTTGCTCTGGTCGGTCCTAGTGGTGCAGGAAAAACGTCGATTGCTCAGATTTTGCTTCGCTTTATAGAGCCTTCCACGGGGGATGTTTTTGTGAACGGACAATTACTCAAGACCACTTCGCTTAAAAATTGGCGAGAACAAATTGCCTACGTTTCCCAGACCCCCTATCTGTTTGCCGGGAGCATCGCGGAGAATATTCTCTTCGGCAGGCCCACAGCAACAATTGAAGAAGTTAGGAGTGCTGCTCATGAGGGGTCAGCCCATGAGTTCATTTTAGATCTTCCTGACGGTTATGAGACGCGTCTTGGAGAAGGAGGAACTCGCTTAAGTGGCGGACAGACCCAAAGAATTGCCATCTCTCGAGCTATACTGAAAGATGCTCCTTTACTCATTTTAGATGAAGCAACCTCTTCTTTGGACCCCGACAGTGAGTACGCAGTTCAGCAAGCCTTGAAGAGACTGATGCAGGGAAAGACCGCTTTAATCATTGCCCATAGGCTAAGTACTGTTCGTCAAGCGGATCGAATTCTGGTGTTAGAGGAAGGGCAGATTGTAGAACAGGGTAATCACGAGGAATTAATCAGAGAGCAAGGGCTCTATTGCCGACTGGTCTCAGAATATCGAGGGAAATCCATATGAAAAGTATGACTTGGTTAATTGCCTTGATGTTACCTTACTGGCGGAGAATTCTGCTGGCTTTGCTTTTAAGTACGCTTACGATCACGAGTCATATAGGCCTGATGGCGACGTCTGCCTATCTTCTAGCCCGAGCTGCCCTTCATCCCCCGATCTTAGATTTAATGGTAACTATCGTCGGAGTTCGATTTTTTGGACTCTCCCGGGCAGTCTTTCGTTACTTAGAACGCTATGTCTCCCATGACGTGACGTTTCGGGTCTTAAGCCAAATTCGCGTGAAGTTTTATCAAAGCTTAGAACCTCTCGCCCCGGCTCGGTTGTTAAACTTTCGGAGCGGAGACTTGCTCAGTCGGATTGTTGCGGACGTAGAAATCCAGCAAAACCTTTTTTTGCGAGTTTTTGCACCAACCTTTGTTGCGCTACTAGTTCTTTTGGGGTATGGACTTTTTGTAGCCCGTTATGATGTACGGTTTTCTTTCATACTTGCCGCCTGTTTTCTGGTAGCGGGGCTTGGGATACCGTGGGCAATAAAAGGTCTGAGTCAAGGAGTAGGGCATCAGTTAGTCGATCTAAAAGCAGAGCTGAATACACAAGTTGCCGATAGCCTTTTGGGAATTACGGAATTAGTGGCCTATGGTCAAGACCAAGCGCATTTGGCTAAAATACAGCGAACAGAGAAGCAATTGATGGATCAACAGCGCCGAATTGCCTGGCTTACTGCACTTTCTTCTGCCCTAACGGGGATGATCGCCAATCTAGGTCTGTGGCTCGTCCTTGTTCTCGGGATAATACTCGTGGAAAAAGGTAAGTTGAACGGAGTGAACTTAGGGATGTTAGCTCTGGGGACCTTCAGCAGTTTTGAAGCCCTATATCCTTTGGCCCTTGTCCCTCATCATCTGGAACAAAACCGTACCGCTGCGGATCGCTTGCTGGAGTTGATCGAGACTGAACCAGCCATACCAGAGGATGGCACAGATTCTCCCCAACCGAAGGAATTGGATATTTCCTTCCAAGACGTAAGCTTTAGGTATGACCAAGACGAACCATGGGTTTTAAATCGTCTGACGTTTCGGATTCCCCAACAAGGTAAGGTAGCGATTGTTGGACAGAGTGGCGCTGGCAAAACTAGTATCGTGAACCTGCTTCTTCGTTTTTGGGAATACGACGAGGGGAGAATTGACTTGGGTGGGTATTCTATACGGGAGTACCCTCAGGAGGGTGCTCGAGGTTTCTTGGGAGTCGTGACCCAGCGAACCCATATTTTTAATGCAACGTTTCGAGAAAATCTCCTCTTGGCGAAACCCGAGGCTACGGATGCAGAACTAATTGGAGCAGCTCAGCAGGCTAAGCTGCATGATTTTATCCTGTCAACGCCCCAAGGGTATAACAGTCTTGTTGGGGAAGGGGGATTTAAATTATCAGGGGGACAGAGACAGCGTTTGGCCATTGCTCGAGTGTTGTTAAAAAACGCCCCTATCTTAATACTCGATGAAGCCATGGCTGGACTTGATCCTTTGACCGAACGAGAAGTCATGAATGAAATCTATCAACTCATGGAGGGACGCACCACATTAGTGATAACGCATCACCTTCCCGGATTAGAGAAAATGGATGAGATTCTCGTACTCGACAAGGGGCAGATCGTTGAACGGGGAAAGCATGAAGAGCTACTCCGACACAATGGGATCTATCTTAAGATGTGGGAGACGGCAACGATCTTTAATTAGGTTCTATATGTTCCTAGCAATCTTATAGATAGTGTGTAGACCCGATCAAGCAATTCTTCAATCGATTTTTGATTGTATTAGTTTTCGCTCTCCATTCCTTGTTCCAAGATTAAGTCTGCTTCATTACCAGGAAGTGTTTGAACATTTTTTAGCTTTCGTACAATCGTCCGTGACTTTCTAGTTGCAGTATCGATGGTGTTACTTGCTTCTTGGAGTTTTTTCTGCGTTTTCTCCAGTACTTCTACAAACTTGCCAAATTCTGTTTTAACGGCGCTCAGTAAGTTCCAAACTTCACTGGAGCGCTTTTCTATTGCCAAGGTTCTAAAGCCCATTTGGAGACTATTTAAAAGTGCCGCCAATGTAGTTGGCCCGGTAATCACAATTTTATACTCCCGTTGGAGAATTTCACAAAGACCAGGACGGCGCAGCACTTCAGCATATAATCCTTCGACAGGTAAGAATAAGATACCAAAATCAGTCGTGTTAGGGGGATCAAGATACTTATCACGGATGGTTTTCCCCTCTAGTTTGATTCGTTGTTCTAAGGCTTTACCCAGTTCTTCGATCCGTGGCAGATTAGCTTGGTCTTGTGCTTCGACTAAGCGTTCATAATCCTCCATTGGAAATTTGGCATCGATGGGAAGCCAAATTATATTGTCCTGTCCGTCCCTAGCGGGAAGTTTGATAGCAAACTCGACACGATCGTTGCTGCCAATTTTAGTGATGACATTCGAGGAGTACTGTTCGGGTGTGAGAATTTGGTCCAATAAGTTGCCTAGTTGAATTTCCCCCCACATACCCCGCGTTTTTACATTGGTTAGTACTTTTTTTAAGTCGCCGACTCCAGATGCTAGGGTTTGCATTTCTCCAAGCCCTTTGTGCACAGCCTCCAAGCGATCACTGACCAGTTTAAAAGATTCTCCAAGGCGTTGTTCAAGTGTAGCACTGAGCTTTTCGTCCACAGTGGAGCGCATTTGGTCTAATTTCTGACTGTTATCCTGTTGAAGGAGTAGCAGGCGTTCTTCAACCGTTTTGCGCAGGTGTTCTAATTTTTGTTCATTCGTTTTGGTTAAAGATCCTAACTGAGTTGCGAAAATATCTAATTGATTGCGTTGGAGATTGGCGATTTCTGCCATACGGGACAGTAGAGAATCGTTAAACAATCGGACGGATTGGTTTAGCTCCTCGCGGATTTGTCTGGCGTTCGTATTGGACTCCTCTCGGTTCTTGGCGATTTCTCCATTTACAAGTCGCTCGTTGCGCTCCAGAATTTTCTCTAAAGCCACGAGTTTACTTTCAAATAAGACAAAGGGATTACGCGACGAACGGGTCAATAAAATAATAAGTAAAATCAGGATAATAACGAAAAAGATAATGATTAAACCGATAATTAAAGGGTCTGTTATAGTCATAGTTTTCCTCCTAGTGATATTTACTCTTCTAAACACTTTATCATATTTATAAGACAAAACTTTGAAAGTTATTGAAAATATCGTATTTCCATGACATGCTTTGTAACTAAACAATTTTTTACAAAGGATTTTTAGGTTACTAAAGAGAAGATAGATTGATGTCTAAAAATTCAAAAACTTAAAAAGGATGAGGTTTGTTAATCCATAATAATCAGGAGGTATACAGTGAAAAAATTTAAGATAAATGTAACTTTTCTAATTACGATTGCTTTAATATTTGGACTAGGTGGTTTATCCTTATTGTCTTATTTTAAGACGAAAGATCTTTTGATTACCAATTTAGAGATGCACATCTCCTCGCTGACGTTATCTTCGGGTTCGGAAGTAGGCTTATGGTTAAGCGCTCATAAAACAGAAATCGAGATTATGGCTAATACCCCGATTGTCGAAAATGGAGATCAAGAGGCCATTGTTTCTTATTTAAAAAAAGAAGTCCTGCGTAACAATGACTTTGAGGATATTTTCTTTGCCGATAGTCAGGGAGATTTTTTTCTCAGTTCGGGTCTTGGTGGTAATATTGTTGACCGTGAATACTTTCAAAAGGTCATCACTACAGGGAATACTGTGATATCAGATCCACTAATTTCTAGAGGGAGTGGCAATCACACAATTATGGTGGCAGCTCCGATTATAATAAAAGGAAAAATTGTTGGTCTTTTAGGGGGCACTGTTAAATTAACTAAACTTAGCCAACTTCTTACCTCAAAAAAAGTTGGAGAAATTGGAGAGGCTTTTATAGTTCGGCAAGATGGACTGACAATTGCTCACCCGAACCAAGAATTGATTATGAACTATAATGTACTCACTGAAAACAATATTTCTCAAAGCTATCAGGCTGCAATCCATAAAATGGTTAGAGAAGAAGCAGGGCTTACTAAATATACCAATCAAAACGAAAATAAATACCTTGCCTTTACCCCAGTTCCAGGGGTTAAATGGTCTTTAGGAGTTACTGTTCCATTAACCTATATCACCAATCAGCTGAGTTACCTGCCACTCTACTTTATTGGCTTAACAGTTATTTTCAGTGTATTTTTAGTCTTTTTATTAAGTCGTTGGCTGGTGGTCCCCCTTACCACGTTGACAAAGTTTACAACGGAACTCAATCATAAAATTCACGAACGTCTAGATGCTTATCAGCTGAATAGCCCAGTCTTAGAAGTTCAATCCCTGGCAACTAATTTCCAGAGGATGGTAGAAGCGCTTCAGGAAAGCTTTCGTGAACTAGAAAACTCAAAACTACACTTGAAGGGCGAAATCATTGAAAGAATAAAAGTCCAATCAAACTTAGAGAAAAGTTACGAGGAATTGGGAGCGGTTGAGGAAGAACTGAGGTTTAATTACGAAAAGCTCCAATCTAAGGAAAAATTATTGCGAGAATCAGAACGCCGTTTACGTTCGATTTTCGAAAATGTCCAACTAATTACAGGAATTATGGATAAGAACGGAAGAATAATTTACTGTAACGACTTTATTCTAGAGTTAGCTGGTTTTAAAAAAGAAGAAGTGATTGGAAAAAGTTTTTTTGATATTTTTGTGCCTTCTGAATTACATAAGATTACTAATGCTTGGTTTAAAGAAGTATTAGACAGTAAGAGGATAATAGTACATAACGTTTATCCGATTCAAACCAAAAATGGTCTAAAACGGTATGTCAATTGGAATCATACTCTCTTATTTGATTCTGACGGCAATGTCTCTGGGGTTGCCAGTATTGGCGAAGATATTACGGAACGAAAACAATTTCAGGAAAAGCTCGAGCATATGAGCTTCCATGATGGTCTAACAAATCTTTACAATCGCTCGTTCTTTGAAGAAAAAATGCGTCTCCTCAAAGGAGATGATTATGCGCCGATAGGCTTGATTGTTTGCGATGTTGATGGTTTGAAACTTGTCAATGATACTTTAGGACATGGCACTGGTGATAAGTTGCTTTGGCTCACTGCTGGTATACTTAAGAAGTGTTTCCGGGAGGATGACTTAGTGTTCAGAATTGGCGGAGATGAATTTGCCATCCTTTTGCCAAAAAGTGACCTGAAAATTGTGGAACAAGCTTGTTATAGAATTCGTAAGGCTGTTGAGGAGTACAATAGCGAGAATTTAGAGTTTCCACTTAGCTTATCTATAGGATCTGCTGTAAGTGAGAAAACGAATGTGAATGTTGATATGGTCTTTAAAGAAGCTGATGATGGCATGTATCGGGAAAAACTACATCGAAGTAAAAGTACCCGCAGTGCCATAGTTCAGGCACTTATGAAAGCTTTAGAGGCTAGAGATTTTATCACGGAAGGGCATGCCGATCGTCTGCAAGACATAGTCCTAACCCTTGGAGAAGCAATGGGATTAGCCGAGCGTACTCTTGCAGATTTGCGATTGTTGGCCCAATTTCATGATATCGGCAAAGTGGGTATTCCAGATCGTATACTTTTTAAGCCTGGGCGTTTAACCTTTGAAGAATTTAAGGAAATGCAGCGACATAGTGAGATTGGACATCGGATTGCACAATCTGCCCCGGACCTGCTTCCCATTGCCGATCACATTTTGAGACACCATGAATGGTGGAACGGTCAGGGCTATCCTTTAGGACTTAAGGAAAACGACATTCCCTTAGAGTGCCGCATTCTGGCGATTGCGGATGCCTACGATGCCATGACAAGTAATCGTCCGTATCGAAAAGCCATGAGCCAAGAGCAAGCTTTTAATGAATTGATGGCAAACAGCGGGCTTCAATTTGACCCAAAATTAGTACCTATATTTGTTAAAGTATTTAGTTTCGATCAATCGTCGATCCGTCCGATAGGCTAAGATTGGTTTTACTGGATCAACATAACCCGAGGGAAATACTACTCAATGAGTAGTATGGGAATTAGAGGAAGCTGAAAAACTGACAAGTTAAGAGAACGGTGTAGAAATCGTGTCCGATAGGATTGACTAATCACATTTTCCATGTTATTTTTAACAAAATATATATGATGTGGGCAGGGGAGCTAGAAAGGCTGGCTGAGATTTAGACCCGATAAGGTCTAAGACCCTTTTAACCTGATCTGGATAATGCCAGCGTAGGTAAGCAGTTTTTACTCTTTTATGAAGATGAAAGAGCACAAACCCTATTCTGGGGATCTGTGCTCTTTTTAGTTTTTAAAGAGAGAATATTTAATAATGGAGGAGGTAGTCACCCGTGAAAAAAGTACTTACTATAGCTGGTTCAGATTCTAGTGGGGGAGCAGGGATTCAAGCTGATCTAAAAACGTTCTGTGCTCATGGTGTCTATGGAATGAGCGTAATAACCGCAGTCACTGCCCAAAATACCCAAGGAGTTTTTGCTGTTCAGGATATCTCAAGAGAGGTCATTGCTCAACAAATCGAAGCAGTTTTCGACGATATTGAGGTCGACGGAGTGAAAATCGGTATGGTTTCCCAAGTTCAAACTATCGAGGTGATTGCAGAAAAGTTGAAACACTATGCGCCTCAAAGGATTGTCTTAGACCCAGTCATGGTGTCTAAAAGCGGTTACCACTTGTTAAACCCGGAGGCAGAAGTAACTTTGAGTAGGGAATTATTGCCCATGGCAATGATCGTCACCCCTAATATTCCAGAGGCTGAGGTCATGACCAAAAGGTCTATTGGCACGCTAAAGCAAATGGAAGAGGCTGCTAAGGTGATTTATCAGATGGGGGCTAAGAATGTACTTTTAAAGGGGGGACACTTAGAGGATGACTCTGTAGATATCCTCTTTGACGGTCAGGAATTTAGTTATTTTAGCTCGGTTAGGATTGCTACTAAGAATACTCATGGGACAGGATGTACTCTTTCATCGGCAATCACTGCAAATCTGGCGTTGGGGTACAGCCTTAATCAAGCAGTCTCCTTAGCCAAGGAATATATCACAATTGCCATTCAACATTCTTTAGCGATCGGAAAAGGCGTAGGACCGACTCATCACTTTTACACATTATACAAAAAGGCAGGATTAATAGAGTGAGTATAGCTTCAAAAAATAATTTAAGTATGTTTAATTTTTCAACCCTTTGGTTTGGCGCAGCTATTTCAGTCGCCGAAATTTTAACCGGCGGGCTGTTGGCTCCCCTAGGATTTAAAATGGGGGTTTTGGCTATCCTGATTGGACACTTGGTTGGAACCTCACTTTTGGTGTTAGCAGGAATCATCGGAACTAATGAGCGCATTCCTGCCCTGGTATCAACTCGAATTTCCTTTGGAAAATACGGTTCCTATCTATTTTCTGTTTTAAATGTTTTACAATTATTGGGTTGGACGGCTGTGATGATAATCGTCGGGGCCAGGTCGGTTAACCAGATCAGCAAAACCTTATGGGGATTTGATCAGCTGACGGTTTGGAGTCTGATTATTGGAGTCTTTATTATGATTTGGGTATGGCTTGGAAAAGATAGCGGCTGGAAAAAGGCGAACCACATAGCTGTGGTGCTATTGTTCTTGTTAACGATTATCTTGAGCACTATCATTTTCAGCAACCATGAACTGTTTACCAAACAGGTTGTCGGAGATATGTCTTTTGGCTTTGGTATAGAATTAGCTGTAATCATGCCTTTATCCTGGTTACCATTGATCTCTGACTACACACGCTTTGCTAAGTCAAGGAGAGACGGTGCCTGGGGCAGCTGGCTTGGATACTTCTTTGGCAGCAGTTGGATGTACATTATCGGCCTGGGCGCAGCGATCATCGCCTCGGACGCTGATCCCGCCGCAATGTTATTAGCAGCTAATCTCGGTATTGTAGCCTTAGGAATTATTGTCTTGGCTACGGTAACCACTACCTTCCTGGATGCTTATTCGGCTGGGGTCACATTTCTCAACATTTTCCCTAAATTAAATGAGAAAACGGTTGCCTTGGTCATGACTGGGATTGGAACCGGACTTGCGATTATCGTTAATATTGAGCAATATGAGCATTTTCTTTATGCCATTGGATCAGTGTTTGCGCCCTTATTTGCCATTCTCTTGACGGATTATTTCCTTTTAAAGAACAAGAAAATCCAACCTGAGCTTTTGATAAACTGGGGTACGTTACTCCTCTGTGCAGTGGGTACAGCTTTATACTATAGGTTTATCAAGTTAGACTTTGTTCTGGGCTCTACAATTCCTGTGATGCTGATTATCAGCATCTTACATTCTATAACATGGAGGTTGACTGCTAAATGGAAATACGTGAAGTAATCTTTGAAAACCTAAGGCTTGTTAAAGAAAAAAGTCCCTTAATTCACCATATTACCAACTATGTCACTGTGAATGATTGTGCGAATATTGTCCTAGCCATCGGAGGTTCCCCTGTGATGGCAGATGATCTGGAGGAAGTGGCAGAAATGGTTGGCTTTGCTTCTGCCCTAGTTCTTAACATTGGCACTCTTAATTCCAGAACGATTGAAAGCATGCGAGTCTCCGGATTACGGGCGAAAGAATTAGGTGTTCCGGTGATCCTAGATCCGGTAGGAGTTGGGGCCACGAAGCTGAGAACAAACACTGCAGAAAAGTTGATTAAGGAGTTAAAACTTGAGGTTATCCGGGGGAATATGTCAGAGATCAAAGTCTTAGCCGGCCAAAATGTAGCTATAAAGGGAGTTGATTCGCTAGCGGACGAACAAGATAGTTCGGTGATTGCCAAAAAACTAGCCTCTGAATTAGGCTGCGTGATTGCCATAACTGGTAAAACGGATGTTGTTTCTGATGGACGTCGAGTGTGCTTACTGGATAATGGCCACCGAATTTTGGCGGATGTTACAGGAACAGGGTGTATGACAACCTCCCTCGTGGGAACCTTTTGCGGCGTCACTAAAGATTATTATACGGCGGCCGTGGCTGGCATTATTAGTATGGGCTTGGCAGGAGAAATCGCTCAGGCTTCATTACGCCATGGGGAAGGGATCGGAACCTTTAGAACCAGATTGTTGGATAGCATCTATAATCTGACTCCCGAAATCCTAGCTAAAGAAGGTAAAATTAGTTATGAGTAAAGTTAAGGTCGACTACACTTTGTATTTGGTCACAGATCGAAAACTTCTCGGAGAGCGGGATTTGGCTCAGAGTATTGAGCTAGCCATACAAGGTGGGGTAACCTTGGTGCAGCTTAGGGAAAAATCCCTTTCTACCAAGGATTTCTTACAACTAGCCATTGAAGTAAAAGCGATAACCTCTCGCTACCAAATTCCCCTAATTATAAATGACCGTCTAGACATTGCTCTCGCGGTCGATGCCGAGGGATTACATGTCGGACAAGAAGATCTGCCTATGCTAAAAGCAAGAGAGTTGTTTGGCCCTAATAAAATCATTGGGGTCTCTGCCAGTACCTTAGAAGAAGCCATTCTTGCCCAACAACAGGGTGCTGACTATTTAGGAGTCGGAGCTGTATTTAGCACATCAACTAAGACTGACGCCCCAGAAGTCAGTCTCGGGCAATTAGAACTTATTAAGAGAACAGTCAAAATCCCTGTTGTGGCGATCGGTGGAATTAATCTGACGAACCTAAAACACGTTATGGATACCGGAATTGACGGGGTTTCAGTCGTATCTGCCATTTTGGCAGTAGAAGACATTCTAATGGCGTCCAAGCAGTTAAAGGAACTTATTAGATAGTCAACTCCATTAGCTAAAGTTGAACATCGAGACGATGCTCATTCTTGTCCTATTATTCCTTGTCTAGGATAAACCTGTGGGTTATACTAGAAAAACGAAGGTAGTACATAATACTTGCTTACAAGGAGAGGATTATAATGTTAAACGATAAAACAGCATTGATCACTGGAGGCGGGACCGGGATCGGTAAAGCGATCGCCTTAAAACTAGCCCAGTCTGGAGTTAATATTGCGATTAATTACTCTCGATCTGAGCAGGAAGCGCTTAAAACTAGTCAAGAAATCAAGGATTTAGGAGTTCGATGCCTAATCTATAAAGCGGACGTTGCTCGGGATGCTGAAATTAGGGCAATGATTAGTCAAGTAACTTTGGATTTTGGCAAGTTGGATATATTAGTAAATAATGCGGGAACGACCCATTTCGTTGATCATTCAGACCTTGAGGGAATGAAAGAGGAATACTGGGATGATATCTTGGGAGTTAATGTAAAGGGATTGTTCTTTTGTTGCAGGGCGGCTTCTGCCGAACTTAAGAAAAGTCGAGGCTGCATCGTGAACATCACATCGATAGCAGGCTTAACTGGATTAGGTAGTTCTATCGCTTACTCTGCTTCTAAAGCGGCAGCAATAAGTGTTACAAAGTCGTTAGCTAGAGTGCTGGCTCCTGAAGTTAGGGTTAATGGTGTTGCACCAGGAATTGTCCAAACCCGTTGGGTGGAAGGGAAGGAAGAGCATATTTCTCGACTTGCTGCAGGTACACCACTGGGACGAATTGCAGATCCTGAAGATATTGCTGAGGTCGTCTATTCCTTGGTCGCCCATGCAGGGTTTATGACCGGACAAACAGTCGTGGTCGACGGAGGAAGCTTTATCTAAAAGGTAAGGGTATGCCCCAGCAATTCATTGCTTATATTTAAGCATGGCTTACCGTCCGAATTATCCAGAGGCCTAGCGGCGGTTAGCCATCAGATAAAGTACTTACTGAAGGTTTTCAAAGGAGTTAATTTATGAAAATTGACAATTTGAATAGCTTGGTAGATTCAATCAAGGATGAAGTCATCTTTTGGAGACGTCAGTTGCACCAAAATCCTGAGTTATCTTATCATGAAGAAGAAACCTCAGAGTTTATTTTTCACTTGCTCCAGTCCTTTGGTTATTTTGAGGTAACACGTCCGACAAAAACTAGTGTGATGGCTCGTTTGATTGGCAAGCAGCCCGGCAAAGTGATTGCCATTAGGGCGGATATTGATGCTTTGCCTATTCAAGAAGAATCTCTGGTAGATTATGCTTCTCAAAATCCTGGAGTGATGCATGCTTGCGGGCATGATACACACACTGCTATGCTGCTAGGCGTTGCCAAACTATTCAGTAGCTTGTATTTCCAGTTAAAAGGAGAGTTACGCTTAATATTTCAGCATGCTGAGGAAAAGTTCCCACCAGGGGGTGCTGAAGAACTCGTCCAAGCAGGGGTAATGGAAGGTGTAGACGCCGTCATCGGAGGGCATATATGGGCAGCTTTAGAAAGCGGTAAAGTCGGCTTGGCGTATGGTCCAATGATGGCCTCACCGGATTCGTTTTATCTCACGATCAAGGGAAAGGGTGGACATGGAGCAATGCCCCATCAGACGATCGATGCCATTACCATTGGGGCAGAAGTGGTAGTTAACCTGCAGCATATTGTGTCACGTAATATAGATCCATTAGATCCTGTGGTAATCTCGGTAGGTCGGTTTGTTGGTGGTACTCAAAATAACATTATACCAGGCACTGTGCAAATAGACGGTACAATCCGTACCTTGAATCCTAAGCTGCGCCAAGAGGTTCCACTTTTAATTGAGCGAGTAGTCAAGGGAATTACCTCAGCTCACGGAGCAGATTATGATTTAAACTTTATCTTAGGCTACAGACAAGTGATCAATGATGATCGGATCGTTCAGGTTCTGGAAGAGACAGTACGTGAAGTGATGGGGGACGAAGGGATTGCGTTTGTCCGACCTAGCATGGGCGCAGAGGATTTTTCCGCCTATTTACAAAAAGCTCCGGGTGCGTTCTTCTTCTTAGGAGGAGGGAACAAGGAAAAAGGATGCGTCTATCCGCATCATCACCCTTGCTTCAGTATTGATGAGGATGCTATGCAAAAGGGTATTAATATCTTTATGCATACTGCACTAAAACTTCTTGCTGAATAGGTACCACTAGTCTTCGAAGGTGCTCGATCCTTTTCAGTTCAGGGTTGTTGACAGGAAGAAGATTTCAGGTATAATAAAGACAGATCAAATACAATCAAGATTCAGATTTAAGTTGTTGGTCGCGTGCTAGGCATCGTTTCGATTCATCGAAAGTAAGCATTGCTATCAGTTAACAAATGCTGAATTTCGGAGAACTGGAGCCACCTAGCTGGGTGGTTTTTGTAGTTATTAGAAAGATTTCCCTTAAAGTTCCTTCCTTAATGAATCAGTGCTCTGCTACCTAATCATTTTTATATTTTTATTAGAAGATGCAGTTGCTTGATTGAACGCAGTTAACTTAATGTAAACTGAGTAGTGGAGGTCACTCACTGGAGTGGATTTTTCTTTTTCATATGAGTATACTGGCTTAATATTGGTAGATCCTTAGTTGAAGCACTGATATATGGGGAACAGTAGATTGTGGATAAACCTTTATACGGGCAATATAACGTGATATTATGTTAGATAATACGGTAATTTGAAAAGAAATTGAGAATTAAATCGGGAGGCTAACATTATAAATGGATTATTATAAGAATTTTTTTGAAAGTAAGTTATTTAAAAAGATTATATCTTTGCTACTTTTATTTGCAATTATAATTAGTATTAAACCCATGATGAATTTGTTATTATTAACGTTTATGTTTTCTTTTATCTTATACGGAATTCAAAATTACATTTTTAAGAAAATTGTCAAACTAATGCCCATTAATCGAACCGGGATTACCTTTACTATCTTTATAATATTGGCTTCTGCCATGGTATTCTTTATCTATAAATATATACCCATCTTAAGTAAACAGTTATTATATATCGGAATTCAGCTCAGCAATTTTGATATCAATAATTATGAAGATGCAATAAATCCTAATGTAAGGGAAGCAATTAGTACAAACATTCAATCTTATGTTGTTGAGGGTGGAACTTATCTTATTCATTCGGTAACAAACATTTGGAAATTTAGTTTAAACATCTTTATTGCCCTTATACTTAGCTTATTTCTCATTTTAGAAAAGGATAAAACGATAAAGTTCTTAAACAAGTTTGCAGATAGTAAAATAGGATTTATATATAAATACTATAAAAAGCTAGGTAAAAATTTCGTTAATTCGTTTGCTAAAGTAATGGAAACTCAAATCCTGATTTCATTAATTAACTCCTTTTTATCCGCCATTATCTTGAGTGCAATGGGCTTTCATCAAGTGATTGGTCTAGGTTTTATGATTTTTATTCTCGGAATCATACCTGTAGCAGGTGTTATCATTTCGTTGATTCCTTTAACAATCATAGCCTTCAAATTAGGTGGATTAATAAAGATTCTATATGTGTTAGTAATGATTGCAGTCTTACATGCAATTGAAGCCTATTTTTTAAACCCTAAACTAATGTCCGTAAAAACAAAACTGCCAGTTTTTTTCACTTTAGTGGTTTTAATTATGGCAGAACACTTTTTGGGAATATGGGGATTATTATTCGGAATTCCACTTTTCCTGTTTTTTCTAGATCTTCTTGAAGTAGAAGATTTCTAGATCTTCTTAAGTTGAAGAATATGAGTTAGAGGATGTTCAAACCCTTGAGACATCCTCTAATTATTTTTTGCTCCAAGGCGACATTCTAAGAAGTAATGCCATAAGCAAATTTCCCCTAAATATTAATCATTTTCAAATGAGTATGAAGCTAATAATAGTATTAACGATTAATAACTTTGACTTTCCGTCTCATCGTAAGATCGGACTCTGGAATGGTACCATTATAGCTTACAACTTTTTCCTCGACTTCTTGTACAACATTAGCATTAGCATCGTCATCATCATCATCGTCGTC
>DOPS01000029.1:0-26575 GCA_003512645.1 Desulfosporosinus sp. | reverse complement strand
TCGTCGTCGTCGTCATCATCGTCGTCTACTTCATCGCCGTCAGCAATTACTTCTTGAGCAGATTCGACATCGTCTACTTCATCGTCGTCGTCCTCGTCGTCCTCAAATCCTATTTTCAATTCTTCTCCATTTTTATAGATTACCTTGATTTTTTCGATGTCATTTTCTTTTGCTAGTACATCATGAAGTAATTTCAGAAATTCATCCTTGTGCATATTCTCGCACCCTTCCTCAAAATAATTTCCGTACACAATCTATCTCCACCTGTATAAGTTTTATAAGGTTAGAGATTTCTTGTGTATTATATGAATATTTCTACCAATTGGTACTAAATTGTGGATTGCTCTGACAATATAAGTGTTTACACATCCTAATAAGCGCATATCATGAATTTGTTGTTCTAACCCTGCTTTCAATGTGGTTTCAGGATAATAGTTTAGTAACGTTTGTGCTTTCGTTATATCTGCCCAGGTATCCTTGGGATCTCCTTTAAGTCGGTCCGAAAAATCAGGAGTCTACCTTTTGGTTGAGTAAATCTTCACAATAAACCATCGATTCCAATTACCTCGACATCGTTGATTTGAAGTAATCGTTCAGAAAGATGAGATCCAATAAACCCAGCGGCCCCTGTCACTAATACTCTCATCGTTTTCCAACCCCCAAATAGACTAATCCTTGTTTTCTAACCTTTTTCACATCAAGACAATTTCTGGCGTCCAGAATGATAGATCCCTTCATTTTTAGTTTTACTTCTAACCAATTAGTATTGATAAATTGTTCCCATTCAGTTGCAATAATCAGAGCATCGGAATCTTTCACCGATTCATACTGATTTCTATATGGAGTAACCTCAGGAAACTTAAGTTGAACCATAGGATCGAAAGAATGAACACGACACCCCTTTTCAACAAGTCGTTTGATAAGAGCAATGGCAGGAGAGGATCTTAGATCATTCGTGTCGGGTTTAAAGGTCACACCCCAAACGGTTATTTGCTTTTTAGACAAGTCTGGAAGCATCGTACTCAGTTTGTTCAAATAAAGTTCAATTTGAGTCTCATTGATTTCTAGAACTGCATCAAGTAGTTTGGTCTCCACATTTTGTAGTAATGCAGAATGTTTAAGTGAACTTAAATCTTTGGGTAAACATGATCCGCCAAAACCCAGTCCAGCGTTCAAAAAAAGCCGCCCTATACGGGGATCGGTCGCCAAACCCTTAGCGACATCAGCATAATCCACCTCATAAACATCACAGATACGAGCGATTTCATTAGCGAACGAGATTTTAGTGGCCAGAAAAGCATTGCTGGCGTATTTGATTAGTTCTGCTCCGGATAAACTGGTAAAAATTAAGGGAGCGCTTCCTTTTTCATAGAGCTTTTTCAAAACTTCGATGGGCCGAGCAGTTTTTGTGCCAAAGACAATTCTATTAGGATGGTAAATATCCCATAATGCCGTGCCCTCCCGTAAAAATTCGGGGTTAGAAACAATATCAAATAATTCTTCATTTATTCCCATTGCAATTAATGTTTGATAGATGCTTTGATTAGTTCCCGGTGGAACTGTGCTTTTGGTAATAATCATTTTATGATCATGAATCTCAGAACCTATCATCTCAACCACTTGATTAAGAAAAGTAAGGTTGCTACTGCCATCTTCTTTAGATGGAGTACCAACTGCTATGATAATAATTGGGTAATCCCGAATGCTCTCTTTTACCTGAGATGAAAAAGTAAGCTTACCACTATTAAGGGTTTTGCCGATCAAGTTTTCTAAACCTTGTTCATAGATGGGGACTATCCCTCGACGAAGGCTTTCGATTTTTGATTCTTCCATATCCACACATTGAACTTCATGACCAAAATCCGCTAAAGCAGCTGCTGTTGTGAGCCCTACATAACCTGCTCCTACAATACATATTCTCATAAATCGTCAACCCAATCTCAAATAATGTCGATTAACTTATTGTATTTGTGCAAGAGATGAAGCGTTACAGATTTTGGTATAGACAGAGGAAGTTAAAACTCCGTCTGAGGTAAGTTTCCTTTAGCCCTTGATTAGAATAGATTATATTATATTATTATTTGATTTTGGTGGAGGGGAAGATGTGGAAGAGTATCTAATCCAACCGTGGGATAATCAAGTTCAGCAGACAGGTATCGATTTAGATATGTGGGTACCCCCACAAGTTGATGAATTGGCTGAACAAGTAATTAATTGCTACGATATGGAAGTTCAAAATAAGACGTTAATCACTTCAAAATCGGACAAAGGTGGGGCTATCTGGAAGATTGAAACGGATAAAGGACCTCGCAGTTTGAAAGTTCTACACAGGAAGCCAATTCGAAGTCTCTTCAGTGTAGGGGCACAGGACTACATTGTAAAACAAGGTGGAAGGGTTCCTGAATTAAAAATGACGAAAGAAGGCCGTCTCAATGTAGAAAAGGGTGGAAAGTTATGGATTGTCACAGATTGGATTGACACCTTAACCCCGGCTGGGAAGGATCTTGAGGGCGCACAGGCCTTATGTTACGGTTTAGGAGAATTTCATCAGCATTCCAAGGGATATATTCCCCCGATTGGTTCACAAAGAGCCTCTAGATTATATCGTTGGCCGGCTTATTATCGCAAAATAATTAAGAAAATTGACTGGTTTCGAAATGTAGCAATGGTTCATAAAGAATTACCAAGTAGTCAAGAGCTTCTTTCGACTTTAGAGATCTTTGAGCAACAAGCTAAAGACGCATTAGGTCTTCTAGAAAAATCTCATTATGCTCGGATAGTTACGAAAGGCGAAGCTCATTGGGGACTCGTTCACCAAGACTACGGATGGTCAAACGGACAACTTGGTCCAGGTGGTCTGTGGGTGATTGATTTAGATGGAGTAGCCTTTGATTTACCGATTCGCGATCTTCGCAAGCTCATTTCGAGTACCATGGACGAGTTGGGAAAGTGGGATGTTGCTTGGATTAAAGGTATGATTGATGCCTACCATCAAGCAAATCCACTTGATGTAGAAACTTATCAAACATTATTAATCGATTTGGCCTTTCCCAATGAGTTTTATAAACACATTAACGAAATACTCTACGATCCTCTAAATTTTATTAGTCATGATTTAGGAAGCATTATCGAGCGTCTCACTCTCATGGAAAAAACAAAGAGTTTAGCCTTAGATGAACTCAACCAAGATATGATTAGCTTCCAACCTGGTGATTATGAATCAAACCTAGATTTTCCATCTGAAACCTCTGAGATGATGCAAGTCGAATCAATCATGAAGAAAACAAATAAGGGTAAACTTTCAAAACTGAAGGGTGTAATTGCAGACAAGAAAGGTCCACTAAAGGTTCTTATGATTTGTACAGAAAAACTACCTGTCCCGCCTGTGTGTGGGGGAGCAATCCAAACCTATATCAAGGGAATTTCCGATACTTTGAGTGTGCATCATGAGTTAACGATCTTAGGAACAACAGATCCTTCACTCCCTCTTGAAGAAAAAGTCGATAAGATACGGTATATCAGAGTCGACGGCGACCACGTCTTAGAAATATACGCTGAGAAGGTCATTGCTTTTCTTAAGGAAAATTCGTTTGATTTAATCCACGTCTTTAATCGACCTAGGCTTGTTCCCTTAATCCGTGACGCTGCGCCACAATCGAGAATTATTCTGAGTATGCATAATGATATGTTTAACGACGATAAAATTCTGCCTAGCATAGCGCTTACCGCGATCAATGAAGTAGAGAAAATTATTACAGTCAGTGATTATGTAGGAAATAAAATTGGTAGTCTGTATCCTCAAGCGGCATCGAAGGTCCATACAATCTATTCTGGAGTAGACCTAAAAAGGTTTGTTCCTTGGAAAACGTCAAATTCTGCCGCTCAAATTCGAAAGAAACTTCGTGCTGAATATTTTCTACAGGACAAAAAAGTCATACTATTTGTGGGACGCCTGACACCCAAGAAAGGAACAGATCTTTTAATTAGGGCTATCAACGAAGCGTACTCATCTGACAAAAATATTGCTTTGGTTATAGTGGGTGGAACATGGTATAGTGTTGACACAGTAACAGATTACGTTGCTTATGTTCGCGCTATTGCAGAGAAGGCGCCATTTCCAGTGATTACAACGGGTTACGTTTCCGCTGATCTAATTCATGAGTGGTTTTGGGCAGGAGATATTTTTGTGTGCCCTTCTGAATGGCAAGAACCTTTGGCTCGTGTCCATTACGAAGCCATGGCAGCGGGCTTACCCTTTATCACAACAGCAAGAGGTGGCAATCCAGAGGTTGTGATTGATCAAAATGGGTTAATTGTTGAGAGGCCCGAAGACCCTGTTGAATTTGCAGAGACGCTAAAAATTCTCCTATCTGATCTTGAACTTGGACAGAGAATGGGGCAGTCTGGTAGACGTTTGGCAGAAGAACGGTTTGGTTGGGAGCGAGTTGCCCAAGAAGTGCTAGAAACATGGAAACCTAACAATACTAACTATGAAACAAATCTAGAGAGCGACAATATAGAACTTATTACGAGTAAGCGTAAAGGAAAGGGGAAAAATAAAAGTAAGTTAAAAGGGAAAGAAAAAGTGAAAGTTAAAGGTATCGACGGAGCTAAAAGCAAAGAGTTCGGTGATCTGCTAGATAGTCTTTCTAATCCAGCGATGGAGGCCGGTTCATCCATTGTGAAGGTTACCCGGGACATGATTTTTCCAATGAGCGCAGCTCACAATTTGTTGGGAAATATTTCCCCATCAGAAGTGACACGAAGATTGATCACTTCTAAAATGGAGAAAAACGATGGAATTAACGGTTCATCGATGGTGAGAGTAACCAGAGAAATGATTAGACGTTAGTGTGTGTGTGCATCTTATTTGAACTTCGTCAACCTTTAGAACCGCCTTGAGCCAACGCATAAGGAACCCACTTGTGCTCGCAGGCTAGAGCTAGAATTTTGATTTAAGGCTAAAAGTGCAGCATCAAACTTGTTGCGCTTTTGCCTTATATAGTCCATATTCGCCATTTTTTTTGACGCTTAATCTGATACAATTATTAGCTACTTCTTTTGAACTTATCATCAGAAATTATAATTGGAAGGCTCTAGGAAATGAAAGGAATTATTCATCCATACAACGAATAATCAAGTGATAGCTTAAAGATAGCTTAAAAAGTTTTATAAACCGCTGGTCACAATCCAATAAGAATTTATCTCCAGCATAATGGGATATCTCTCTGCAAAATTTGTAGTGAAAGATGTGAAAGTATGTACATTACTGATTATGAGGTGGCTCTTAGATTATTTTTGGCTTGTGTTTTTGGTGGAGTAGTAGGGCTTGAAAGAGAACGAAACGATAGTCCAGCAGGGTTTAGAACTCATATTTTGGTCTCATTAGGGGCCGCTTTAATTATGATTATATCTATGTATGGATTTTCTGATTTTGATTCAGTAAATAAAGACCCTGCACGATTGGCCGCCCAAGTTGTTTCAGGCATTGGTTTTCTAGGGGCAGGGACAATATTAAGAGATAAAACATCAATTAAAGGATTAACCACTGCTGCATCACTATGGGTGGTATCAGCAATTGGATTGGCGGCAGGAGCCGGCTTTTATTTTTCAGCATTCGTCGCAACTGTATTGGTTTTCCTAACCTTAGAGCGCTCTGTTGAAACCTATTTTTTTAGAAATAGCCAAACTTTAAAAGTCGTTGCTGTCAATGGTACCTGTAAACTCAAAGAAATTAACCATACTATAGAGTCCCATAGCATAATTCCTCAGAATATTTCTATGACCTTGTTAAAAGAAGAGGCAAATAGAACACATATCGAGTACAAATTAAGAACTCCCTTTCGAAAAATCAATATCGAAAATCTGATTGCAGATATTAATGAAATTGATGGTATTTATTCAGCCGAAAAAGTAGAGAATAGCGGGTCACTATTTATTAACTTAAAACGTCGGTTACCTTTCAGAAAAAAGCCCAAAGATCCTTCAATGTAACTGCAACAGATAACTCTTAACTGAGCTTTCATCGTACTTAGGGGGCATAGAAAGAATTAAATTTTTAACGGATAACGGACAAACTAGTGGCAGGTAAGGCTCAAACAACTGGATGTGTTTGAGCCTTACCTGCCATAACAAAGTGTTGTGTTGGCAAGGTGACAGGTTGAAGAAGGTACCTCTAGATAGGCATGGTTTAGGGATTAAGAATCAAGCGGTTTTTCTCCTGTAGTGATGAGAGATCATTCGCTTTGATCATTCCTTGAGAAATGGTATAAAGCGTATCCTTAATATAGAGGACCCTTTCGATGGTTTTAGATCCATAATAATGCTGTCCGGCTTTTAAAAGGTCAGCATCATTAAGGTGTGTAATTCTGTCTCTGAGAGTAAAACCCTTTTGCAAATCGAAGTGGTAAACATATGCACCTTGGAAAGAAAAGCTGCCATATTGAGGGATACCTCTTGGATTACTATCCGAATTTTTTACTTCCATTAAGGTAACAGGGAACGACAAAAGACCTTTTTCTTTATCGAAGAGTAGGGCCTTGTGATTGCGAAGTACTTCAGAATCAGTCCCTCGATCACCAATGGACGTTTTGAACAGCTCCACAGGATTGCTGACATCGGTCACATCAAAGACGGCAAGTTTCATGCCTTGATAAAAGGCATTGGAACCCATGGGCGTACCGGGAAGAATTCCTTGACGGTTCGTTTGGCTTACTTCGATGGTTTCTTTACCAAAGCCGATGATGTGGTTCTCGTCATAAGGGTGGAGATAATCACTGAATCCTGGTATTTTCAAAGCACCTAAGATTTTAGGCGAAGTAGGGTCTTTAAGATCTAGAACAAA
Source organism: Desulfosporosinus sp. (assembly GCA_003512645.1). Classification (GTDB taxonomy): domain Bacteria; phylum Bacillota; class Desulfitobacteriia; order Desulfitobacteriales; family Desulfitobacteriaceae; genus Desulfosporosinus. Next base: position 19,731 of record DOPS01000029.1, on the reverse strand, counting down.
GAAGGGATCAACATTTTTGAAGGTGACCATGTAGCCGCGATCCCCCATAAAACGAACTGAATAGATCTTTTCTCCGGGTGCAATATCCTCTATCTTTCCAGTCGGTTGAAGGGCTTGATCTAGGATATAGACATTATTTTTAGAGGTATTGTCATCGGTACGCCACATGTTGCCTTTTGTTGTAGCGATTCTAAAATGATCGTTATGTTCGTCCATAGCAAATTGGTTAAGAATAGTACCCGGTACTGATCCTTGAGCCTTAAATGTTGTCTCGCCTTGAGCCAGACCAAATTTATAGAGAGCGGTTGTGGTTTCTACTGAAGGCGGGGCTATCAGATCCATAGCTGGAGCCACTTTGGAATCAGGGGTTGGTTGAGGTTTGGGTGTCGGTAGCTCTATCTGCTCATACTGGGTAACTGCGATATAGAGATTTGACGGCGAAGCATAAATATTTTGACCTGAGCCAAGGTAGGTGGAAACTTGCATTTTTTGATTCGCTTGGTCAAGATTAAGACCAGCGATCAGCAGATAATTGGGCTCGACAGAGTTTGGGAAGTAACGGATATCGGTGATAGTCTATGGTGACGAATTCGCTATTATTAACAGTATCTCGATAGCTTGGCAATTGGGGCTCTAATCCTTGTTGCATAATCCGATAAGTGTCTAAGTATTTGTTAGCGATCAAATAGAGATTACTACCGACCTTTCGTGAAGATACGTATTCTCCATCAAGTTCTACTTCCCTGATTTTTTCAAGATCTTTTTTATCGGCTAGATTGTAGATGATAACTTTGGCCGTTGATTTATGGAAGATTGGTGGATATATTAGTGATTTAGATTGATCTTTTTGAGGATTGATGGGATATTCTTCTTGATAATTAGCATTGCCTATTATAACTAGATATTTATCATCGACAAACAGCTCTCGCGGTGAAAATTGGCTGCCTTTAAAACTGATGCGGCTAACAATATTCATCTGATCAGAGGGATCCGCTTGGGTTACGATCAGCTCCTGTTGACTAACTTGGTAGATATACTTGCCATCGTTTTTGACGATATCGGCTTCATCAACCCCTTCTACTTGCAGGTTGGTTGTAGAAAAGTCCTTACTTCCTCTTACCGCAATATTTGAAGTGTGCGGGAGCTGAGGAGGCGGATGAGGGAGCGGCCGACTTGGTCATCTCATCCCTCATTATCCCAGTTCCAAAATTTATCCCTTGTCTTGTGGAAATTCTGGAACTCTCAGCCGTTTCCAAAATACTGCGTAGCTTTTCAACCGTTCCTATGACAGGTAGACTTTGTTCCTGAGGCAGACTATGTACTTGAGCCAAACTTAGATCTGGGTGGTTTATTCAGGTTGGATATGGTAATGACAACCGTGAACACTGAAATTAGGGCAAGAAAATACCAAACTCTCTTCATCTTGAATCCTCCCCGTATCTGAAATTCTTTTGCTGATTAGTTTTATTGCTATAGTTATAGACGAATCCAAGGGAATAAATCTGACGATATCTCTTCAAAAAAGTTGAAAGCCTCCGTGATAGCTCCGGAAGTAAGATAAAGACGAGAATTCCTGAAATAAAGATCAAGATAGATTTTCAGATATATTCCACTCTGTTATATAAAAAAGAGTCCGTAACTTACGGGCTCTTTTCAATCATTTGTTGAGATAATCAAAGTTGCTACTCTGCTTTCTTGAAAATGGACCAAGGCGTATCGACAGCTTTACCGTCTTCTAACATTTTCTGAACAGTTCCTGGTGTATAAAAACCAGCTTTTTCTGTTTTGAGAAGGCATTCTTCCAAAGTAGTTTCCTGCCAAGTGTCCTCGCCTTTTAATTGAGTTAAAAACTTCATATTAATTAATCCTCCATTTAAGTATTTTAAGCCCTCTAAATTATAGCAGGAAATACCACTCAAATAAATCCCATTTAAAAACGTTTTATTCGACTTAGAGGCTAGCAGCTATTTATTTTTCCTCGCTACTCTCCACCCAAATCATCAACAACAATTTCAACTAACTAGGCGATGTCTTTTTTCTGAAAGGTAATCTAGGAGATGGCAATAAATAGGAGCAAATAATTGCCTAGATGGTGAAGGAGAAGGAGGGGTTACGCCAAAAGTATTGCTACTCATAGAAATCAGGGAAAATAAAACAAGTTTTAAAGATTTTAAGGCAGGATTTAAGGGTTGTGCATATTGAATTTGTAAAGTGATTACAGAACAGTAAAGCTTTTGACAAAAAAATGATCATATATGAAGGAGGACTTTATTTGAGAAAGCTTAAAGTAACGATCTTGGTAGAAAACACGGTTGGAGCTCCTTTAGGGCTCTTATCGGAGTGGGGTTTGTCGATGATCTTGGATTTTGGCGATGAGCGAATTTTATTCGATACCGGGGAACAGGGCAATCTAATCAGCAACGCTATGATATTGGGACATGATCTGCGGCGAATTGATCGTGTCATCTTAAGCCACGGACATTTTGATCACACGGGAGGACTTTTTAAGTTCCTTCAATATAGAGGGACAATTCCAGTGTATGCACATTCTAATTTATTTACTGAGCACTACGGTAGGGGACTTAAAGGGCATGCAGACAGATATATCGGGGTACCACACTGTCAGAAGCTACTAGAGAGTGCTGGAGCTAAGTTTCATTGGCATAGTGAGCCTTTAGAATTAAGTCCGGGACTTTGGCTAAGTGGTGAAATCCCACGACAAACATCTTTTGAACGCGTTGACGATAAGTTAATTGAGATCAAAGGAGGAGACATTGTTCAGGACAGTATTCGAGATGATCTAAGCCTTTTTTATGTAACAGACCAGGGGTTAATCATACTTCTCGGCTGCGCACACTCAGGATTGGTGAACATCGTAGAACATGCGAAGAGAGTGACTGGGGAGCATAAAGTAAGAGCGATCATTGGAGGAACTCATCTTGGCCCAGCTACTCCGGATCAGCAGCAACAAACGATAGACTATTTGCGAGGACTCAATTTGGATTGTTTAGCGCCAAATCACTGTACTGGTATGGGGATGCTGAGTAAGTTAGCGACAGAATTTCCAAGTGTATTTAAGTGGGCTATGGCAGGAAGTACGTTGGATTTTAATTAGAGGGGGTAGCTAACTAATGGCAATACCTACTTCAAGGACCAAAGAATCCGCTAAGATTTCGATCGACATTAGCCTTTGTACGGGATGTGGTTTATGCATCGAAGTATGTAAAGGCTTTAATCTTTCTCGAAAAAACGGCAAAGTGATCAGTAAGGGTTCTGTTTATGGTTGTATCGGATGTGGGCATTGTATGGCGATTTGCCCGCAAGAAGCAATTAAGATTTATGGCCGATGTCTCATTCCAGAAGATTTATGGACTCTGCCCGACCAACAGGAAAAGGCCTCTTATGAGGAAGTGCTGAACCTCTTGCAACGCCGCCGCAGTATTCGCGAGTTTAAAGAGGTTCCTGTGGAAAAAGAACTTATAGAAAAAGTCATAGCAGCAGCCCAAACAGCTCCGATGGGCTTACCTCCTTCGGATGTAAACCTTCTTGTTCTTGACAGCTCAATAAAAGTTCAACAGTTTGCAAAGGACTTTTGCGATTATCTAGAAGGGCTAAAATGGCTTGTATCAGGATGGTTTTTGGCACTTATGCGGCCATTCTGGGGAAAGGCCAATGATGAACTTTTCAGGGGATTTGTGCGACCGACAATGGACTTGTATCTAGACAACATGAATAAAGGGATAAACCTAGTAAATTATGATGCTCCCGTAGCGCTGTATTTCTATGGGTCCCCTTATTCTGACCCTGCCGACCCCATTGTTGCTGCTACTTATGCCATGATCGCTGCAGAGTCGCTAGGATTAGGGACATGCATGCTTGGGGCTATACATCCTTTAATTCAAAACGGGAAAGCTGCTCAGAAGTTTAGACAGAAGTATGGCATCCGCTATAAAAGTCGAGAAGGATTATTTGTGATTATTGGCTATCCCAAGGTGGAGTATCAAAAAGGGATCCGCAGGACCTTTGCATCAATTGATACAGTTTGACAACTCCCCGTAGATAAATCTAGGGGATTCTTGGTTCATCCTGCCCGGCAACCCGGTTCAGTCCCACAAGCTATCCCGATGTGTCCCACCGTTTAACGAAAAAGCAATGCTTTTCTTAATTGGCTACTGCTTGGTTTTCGCATTTCGCCAAATATACTCCTACATTAGTCGGCAAACATTTTACGCGGCAGCCTTTCTGCCACAACCCCATATGTTTGATTTTCAAAGAGCATATTAGGTATATTATACCATAAAAGGTTTATGCAGAGAACAAGTGTTTTATGGATTGCCTTATATCCCCATAGTTTAAACTAGGGGCTTTACGGCAACAAGTGGTAAAACACTGGACCTCTCCCCCTGTTTTCCCGAATAAAAACAAAGCTGCTCTCAAAGAATAAGAGCAGTTTTGTTTTTTTATAATTTAACCGTTGCTTTACTTCAACCCCTAAGGTCATTAAGCAATTACTAAGCAATCCTGACAACCAAGAGTTTAAGATTTACATTTCCCATGTTTGCGAAAATAATTACCTTAAAGAAGCTGCGGACTACTTTGAAGTAGAACCTGATCTGAGTGGGAAGGAGTATGTTGATTACTGCCTAAATTTTTATTCTCATTTTGCAACATGTTCGTTAGTCCCTAAGGTAATAGGCTTTCTTATAGCAAAGCCTGATAACGTGCCCATTGGACATATGGCGCACCAGGTTCTCGCTCTGTATCTGTAACTAAGCAAGAGGCCAATTATTGTTGTTGTAAACATCATGGAATAAACTCTATACCCCAAATGTACAGCCCAATCTGGTATTGCTCCAATAGAGAGAAGGTTTGGCATATTCCAGGGAAGTTGGAAAGCCATCAAGAATCTTATTTTTTCTAGAGGATCTCTGTTATCTAGAAATACCATTAAAGTAGAAAGACATATCATTAGAAAGTTTAACGTAAAGTAGATCAGCATAATTCGTTTTCCTGTGCCGTTGATCAGCCATTTTGGAGGTTGGCGGTGTGTCCCAATTCTAGCGAACAGTCTGGTAAATAGATTTGATCGAGGACAGTAGCTTTGACACCAGGTTCGTTTATTATCTTTGATTACAAATACAAAGGGCATAATAAGACAGAAAAAACCGATCCAGGCAAAGCCAATATTAAAAAAGCCTAAGGTAAAAAATAAGATAGTAAACAAGTACGAATATTTCATCCAAGTTTGTTTCATCAAAATACTCCAATCTATTTTTACTGATCTAAGCATTAACCGATCCGGGGTAAGGGGGGTATCTTGATTATAAGGGCTCAGAAGAGATTTGTACATTGTCTGAAACAAATTTATTTCACTGCATTGACTGATTGGAAATAATAGTTTCAACTGATTTACTAATTCTATTGGAGAGTGCTTGATATCCTGCAGAGTTCGGATGAAGGCCATCCTTAGCGATATATCGGTCAAGATTAAATTTCAGTAAGTCATTGGTTGGAATGAAAATTGCTCGCTGATCTTCTTCAACGAGTTGTTGGACATTATAGTTCCATGTATTCAAAAGTCTAGTGTCTTCGACGCTGGTTGCCTTGGCATATGGATTATATAGACCTAGAACAGCTACGTTGGAATTCGGATTGGTAGTTCTTAGGACTTTAAGAGTTTGTTCTAAACTGCTTAAACTGTTATCCAATCTCACCTTAAAGGCATCATCTTTGGCGAGATCGTTCATTGAGAGAATGTTTCTAACATCATTTCCACCGATAGAGACCAAGATTAAATCCGATTCGCTGATTGTTTTCTCAAGCCTTCTGCTTTGGAGCTGTTCCAGCAGGCCTATGCTTTCCAGCCCGTCTATTCCTGCGTTATCTATGATAATCTCTTTTGAGGTGTTGTTATTAAAATAATCGGGTAGATAGCTTGAAAACCCCTTGTTTTTTTCATCGCCTGTTCCTTTGGCGACAGAGTCTCCTAGGATTTTCTTCTCAAAAAGTACTTAGGGTCATTATAAATAAAATCTGCTCTAATAGACAGCTTATATTACCCGTTTCTTAAAAAAGAATGAGTTACAATATACATTTAGAAAAACGTCTAAATGTATATTGTTTTATTAGCCTAAATATATTACAATAACATTTAGATGGTTATCTAAATGAAGGGAGATCGACATGGGGTTTCATGAATCCTTAAAGGCGATGTCAGACAAAACCCGACGAGAAATCCTGAATTTGCTAAAGAATGGGGATATGACTGCGGGAGATATTGCTGCTCGCTTTTCTATGACGCAGGCCACGGTGTCACACCATCTTTCCGTATTGAAAGATGGGGGACTTGTTATGGATCGACGAGACGGTAAATACATCTTCTATGAACTGAACACTTCCGTGATTGAGGAAATCATGGCTTGGTTAATTGAGTTGAGAGGAGTGGAGCAAAATGAAAAATGAGAAGACAATGATGAGGTTGATGTGGGCTATTTCCGTGCTTCCTGTGCTTATTACAGTGTTCGTGTTCGGTAGGCTTCCAGAGGAGATTCCGATGCACTGGAATATCCAAGGTGAAATTGATGCCTGGTATCCGAAATTCCCCTGGGCTTTTATGTTACCGGTGACTTGTATCGCAATCACCATTATGGCGACAGTTCTACCAAAAATTGATCCAAAGAAAGAAAATTACGAACGATTCAAACCACAATACTTTATCATTAGGCTGATGCTAGTCGTGTTTCTGGTGATCTTGCAAATGGTGACTCTCTCCATAAGTTTGGGTGCTACGTTTATTAAAGTTGACACAATCGTTAAATTGATGATCGGTATTCTTTTTATAGTCCTCGGTAATTTAATGCCGAAATTTAAACAGAACTATTTTGTGGGAATTAAAACCCCATGGACTCTTGCCAATGAGACTGTATGGGCAAAGTCTCATCGTCATGGTGGATTCGTATGGTTTATAATTGGCTTCTTAATGTGTATTCTGGCATTTTTGCCTGGTACAGGAAGTGCAGTTGTGTATTTTGCGTTAGTTCTGTTTGCTGCTTTCGAGCCTATCCTATATTCGTGGATTCAGTTTAAGCGACAACAATGACGAGTTGACCATCCTAGAGCTAAGCATTGAGGATTGAATGAACTAGTAAATGCTTTTCATTTAACTTCTTAAAAATAGGGGTAAAGGGGGACAGGTTCTATGTTTCGGGAGGAAACATAGAACCTGTCCCCCTGTTTTACGGTGATTAGGCATGCTATAATGGTTCGATAACGATAGAATTCAATTTGAATGATTCGAGGAGTTAAGAAATGTCGGAGATTTTGTCCCGGATTCGTAGCATACTCACCTTTAGCATTGCGATTATTTTTCTAGTGAACCTGTTCATCAAGTCAAGTCTGATTCAAGATCTCAACTTAGTCATCATGGTAATCATAATTGTGCTCAGTTTCATGTTCATTTCGGGCACAACCTTGATCATTGGAGTCCTGACGTTTGCTCTTAGCACGTTTCTTTTCCTGTATTATCATGCTCCTCTAAGCGTATGGCAGCAAGCTTTACAAGAAAACATATATCTAGTCGTCATGTTCACTTTAGTACCTCTGTTAGGTATCCCCATTCAGCATGGAGGTTATTTTGAAGCCTTACAAGGTGTGTTTAGGCGCTACGTGTATAACAACGGTCGTTTTTACCTTCTCGTGAGCTTTATTTCTGCTTTTGTAGGCGTACTGGTCAATTTAGCAGTGGTTCCGCTTGTGCTTCAAATTAGTCAGGCTAGTAGTTTAAGTTCTAATAAAAAGCTGTTAAGCGCTGCAATCCTCCGTGGTTTTGCTACATGCACAATCTGGGCTCCTACAACTGCGGCCATAGCCCTAATTATCCAATTGAGTGAAGCAAGTTGGCCATTATTTTCTCCTTATGGAATTTTATGCGGTGTTATCGCTGGTTTGGTCGGTTATTTCGTGACCATGTATGAAGAGAGAAAAATCGGTAATGCTTTTACAGGCGTGGTTGAGGAACCAATAGTGGATCTTGATGTTCGAAAAGCAGTAGAATTAAGTGTTTTTAGTATAATCTTGATTCTTTCCATTGCGGCAGTATCACTTATTACTGGAATACATACAGTCATCGTGGTTTCCATGGCGTGCTTAATATACCCTGTCCTCTGGCTGGGAATAATTGGTCGGTTTAAAGTGCTGATTACTGAATTTAAGGGAAATTACTTTAAAAATTTGCCGAAATTAAAAAATGAAATAATTCTTTTTATGGGTGCAGGCCTGTTTGCCACAAGTATCAATTTCTCTCACTTAGGAACAAATATCTCCAAGATTTTATCCATTTTGGTCGGACAAAACGCCTTATTACTTGCAATCGTAATTATTCTCTTCGTACTCACGCTGTCGGCTATAGGTATTCACCCCATTGTTTCAGTCACGATTATCGGAGGAACAGTTAAAGCTGCTGCTTACGGTGTAAGTCCGACTTATCTGGCCCTGGTTTTAGCTATTAGTTGGGCGATGGGAATTTCCATTTCCCCCTCTTCAGCCACTGTTATTGCCATATCCGGGTTGACTGGTCAGTCGCCGCTCCAGGTAGGGCCTCGTCGGAATGGCTTGTATGCAATAATTTCATCGGTTGTAATACTTATAATGCTGACTATTTTTAGATCGATTGGATTATTATAGATTAAGATAAAAGATTATTGAGCATTGTCAATGCAGAAAGGGTGAGTGATTAGTGATACGAATCGGGGTGATCGGCCAATCAGGGGATATACCGAAAGAACTTCAACAATTGGCTCATGATGTAGGACGGGAAATTGCCCTAAGAGGAGCGGTCCTCTTAACTGGTGGGACGAATGGTGTGATGGAGTGTGCTTCTAGGGGAGCCAAGGAGGCTAATGGGCTAGTCGTTGGAATTTTACCGGGAGATTCGTTGGATCGGGCCAATCAATATATAGATATTCCTATCTCGACAGGACTAAGCTTTGATTACAGGAGCTTAATACTTGTTCATTCTTCGGATGCTCTGATTATGGTTGCTGGAGGGAATGGCACCTTGGGTGAATTATCTGCCGCGTATCTTAATCTTAAACCAGTCGTGATCCTAGAACCATCGGGCGGTTGGGCCAAAAAGGTGAGGAGCATTGCTTATGAAGAAGCCTATCTAGATGAAAGAAAGAGCTTAAAGCTTGATTATGCTCAGACAGTTAAAGAGGCCTTAGATATCGCTTTTAACAGAGTCGGTTGTTAATTGGAGATCGGACTTGCAAAAAAACGAACCCCCCTAGTACTTCAGTCTAGGAGGAGTTCGTTTTTAGTATTATAAAAAAGGATTTTTAAGGATGGAAGGGGAAGAAAGCTTATGGAACAAATTGCCTTAAACTGACAAGAGGAGTGATGTTTTGAATCTTGATTGCCGAAGATGAGAAAGATCTCCGTGAGCTTTTAAAGCTGTTGCTTATTAAGGAAGGATATCATGTTTATGATGCGTTTAATGGTTTAGTAGCTCACGAAATCTTTCTAAAACATTCGATTGATCTTGCTATACTCAACGTCATGATGCCAAAATTAGATGGTTTTAATCTGCTTCGCAAGATACGAGAAACGAGTGAAATTCCGGTCATCTTTTTAACTGCTCGGGGAGAGGATATGGATAAAATTTTAGGATTAGGACTTGGTGCAGATGATTATATGATTAAACCTTTTAGTGCACTGGAACTTGTAGCAAGAGTTCAAGCCCAGCTGCGAAGGTCTTATAACTATGCAAGCAAGACAGCAAACCAAGACTCTAGATTAGCGATTGGGGATTTAACTCTGGATCATGATGGGTGTAGTGTCTATAAAGCTGGTCAGCTACTAGAGCTTAATGCTAAGGAATATAAGCTCCTTGAACTATTTATGCATAATATTGGCAGGGTCTATACGAAGAAACAACTCTATGAAGCAGTTTGGGAGGAGGAGTATTATGGGGATGCTAATACCATAATGGTTCACATAAGCCACCTAAGAGAGAAGATTGAAGATAATCCTAAAGAAGCAAAGTATTTAAAAACCATTAGAGGGATAGGATATAAGTTTCTTCAATAGAGTGAACGCGTTTGTTTTGACATATTTGTTCTTGTGTAGAGTTTAGAACTCATTAGAACCCATTACAACTCGTGCATAGGATCGCCTAACTGTTTCCTTGTCTGTTCTAGAGCTTTCTCTAAAATAGGCAGATCTTGAGGTGTTAGAATTTGCTCGGTGCCGTCTTTGATTTTTTGAATGGTTTCTAAGATCGGCACAACCCTATATTGAAGTTTGCCGTTACTTCGATAAGCGTGAGAATAAGTAGCATCATACGAAATCTTCTTCAGGCTTGTGGTATTAGTGTCAAAGTCTTTAACAAACTGCAGATTAAGTACCAGCCCGCTGTTTCTTTCCAGGCCGTTCTGCGCACTGATGAAGTTGCCCAGGGAATAGATGACGAATTTGTTTTTGCCATTAATTTTCTTAATTTCCATGGGTTCAATGACATGAGGATGACTTCCCAAAATCACATCAACGTCAGCTTCGAGAAACTTTTGGGCGAGTTCCTTTTGTTGTTCTGTGGGTTGTTGACGATACTCCTCGCCCCAGTGCAGTACTAAGACTAAAACATCCACCTTTGGTCTCAGAGTAGAGATATCTGCCATGATTTTGTCAGGGTCCATGATATTGACCAAGTAGGGGGCATGCTGTGGGAGAGGGATGCCGTTGACGCCGTAAGTATAAGCAATATATCCAATCTTAATGCCGCGAACTGATTTAATAAGCGGTGAGTTATGCGCTTCAAGATTTGAAAAGCAACCGGTGGTATCCAATGAAGCGTTTCGTAGAACTTCTAAGGTTCGAAGCGCACCTTTATATCCCCTGTCTAGGATATGGTTGTTGGCGGTTACTATTAGGTCAAATCCAGACTTTTTAAAGGTATCAGCTATAGCATCTGGACTATTGAACAGGGGGTAGCCAGTATACCCAGAGTCCGGTCCTGCCATGGGTGCTTCAAAATTGGTTGAGGCATAGTCGCCAACTTTAATCAAGTGTTCCACTGGAGAGAAGAAGGAATCGAAGTTGTATGATCCTTCCAGTTGTTGGCCTCCCCAAATCTGAGTGTTGTGCATTAAAATGTCGCCTGTCGCGACAAGTGTGATCGCTTCTGTTTTAGGAGCTTTGGGTTCTGGATTGGTTGAGGGTTGCTGTACGACTCCTGAGACCTCAGAAGGAGTCAATGAGGATGACAGGGTAGGGATAGTGGAGCAGCCTGTTAAGATCAAACATAAGACTAACATAAGGAAACTTTTCACGTTTAACATCATAATTACTCTAATTCCCCTAACTCATTAAGATCGCTTTAGAAGAAGCGGTGGGATTGATATGATATAATCGTTGTTACCATTATGACTGAAGTACGAATTTTGAGCAATACATTTTCTGGAAGTAAAAACTACAACCAGAAAGTGAAGAAGCGATACTCTTTAATTCCCACACTCACGCTGATTTGTCGGATAATAGTGTGGTATTAAACCAACCTTACACTAAAGTTCATACTGGCGCAGTACATTATACCATCGTACGTCGTGCTGAAGGTCAATCTAGAACAAGAGAACCTCTTATTAAGGGTTTATATATAGAAGTCTATGGCAATAAGGTAGTGATAAAAGGAAGAGATCTGAAAGAAAAATCTTGGCTCTTTACTCAGGTAATCCCCAGTAAACTCGGTTAACTAAAGTTGAACATCGAGTCAACGGTTGATTTAATTGAATGGGGACCTAAAGAAAACCACATTGAGGTTGCTTTTCTTATAATTAAAAAGTGTCATATATAAGACAGAACGATTATTATCTAAGCATTTTTACTTGGACTGTAGCTTTAATATAATTCGATTAGCAGATATAATGGACTATACATAATTGAGAAGATCATAATCTGGAGGTTCGACTATGAAAGTATTAAAAGCCATGCAAATGAATCGTTGTATAGGCTGTTTATCTTGTATGATAACTTGTGCCAGCGTAAATCAGCAGGACCATTCCATTTTAAAAAGTGCTATTCGCATCAAAACAAGTGGAGGATTATCGGGCAAGTTTGTAGCGATTGTCTGCCAAGCCTGCCAAGGGGACGTTCCCTGTGCAGAAGTTTGTCCGACCGGAGCCCTTGTCAAGCGTCAAGGTGGAGGGGTAATTCTAGACAAAGATAACTGTGTCGGATGTCAACGCTGCGTTCTTGCCTGCACAGTCGATGCTATCTATTTCGACCCTGACACCAAAAAACCTATTGTCTGTAAACATTGCGGTGTCTGTGCGCGATTTTGTCCACATGGATGTTTACAGTTAACAGAGGGGGTACGGTGATGTTATACGAAAAGGCGATTCGGGTTTTAGACATAGATCTCGCTACGGGCATAATTAAAATCACGCGGAGGACTGATTTGACCGAGTATCTCGGTGGGGTTGGTGTGGCGTCTAAATTGCTCGAGGAGACTATGCGACCAGAACTTCCACCCTTAGCCCCCGAACAACCGATGGTCTTGGCAATTGGCGCAATCTCTGGAATTTACCCCCTGATTACCAAGACTGTGGGGATGTTTATTTCTCCCTTGACAGGTGAGTTAGGGGAAAGTTACGTGGGAGGAAGACTGGCCTTGACGTTATCGATGGCAGGCTATGATGCGGTCGTAATTCATGGTCAAGCCTCTCGGCCTTCTTATATTTCGTTTAATGGCGGAAACATCGAAATCAAAGATGCTCGTGCAATATGGGGAATGGATTCGGATACTGTTGGCCAATTTATTCGAGATCATGAAAAAGGAAGCGGTAAGCGTAGCATTATGAGAATCGGTCCTGCTGGAGAGAAGATGGTCAAGTTTGCCAGCGTTTGCGTGGATACTTATCGGCATTTTGGTCGGCTAGGGTTAGGTGCTGTGATGGGGAGCAAAAACCTGAAGGCTATTGTGGTTACTGGAGACAAGACCACGAAAATCCAAGACCCTAAAGACTATTTTCGTGTTTATCAATCGATTTTCAAATCGGTCACTGAAACGGATCTCATGTCAAAATATCATGACCAGGGCACCTCAATCAATGTGGAAGCAATCAACGAATTAGGAGCTTTGCCTACCAAAAATCTGACGGATAACCGCTTTGATGGGGCTGATCAAATCAGCGGAGAATCCTTTGTCAAGAATAATCTCGTCCGTAAGATGGCTTGTACGGGTTGTCCTGTGGGATGTATTCATATTGGCCAATTTCGACGAGTCTTTGACGAGGGTTATGACTATGAATCGGTGAGCGTTGCTTACGATTATGAGCTTATTTATGCTCTGGGAACGTTACTCGGCATTAGCAAGACGGATGAAGTCTTACATCTTATCGAAGCGGTGGAAAAGACAGGCTTGGATGCCATATCGACTGGTGTCTCCTTGGCTTGGGCAACTGAAAGCTTAATGAAAGGGATTGTGACGGAAGCAGAAACTCTTCTTCCGCTAGCCTTTGGAGATACGAATAAGTATTATCGGGCTGTCATGTATCTAGCGAACCGTGAGAATGATTTTTATCGTGTTCTGGGAGAGGGGACACGATCTGCTGGAGAGAAGCATGGGGGCAAAGACTTTGCTCTTCAGGTTGCCGGCAATGAAATCCCAGGTTATCACACGGGCTATGGAAACATAGTTGGGCTTACCGTAGGCGCTCGGCACTCACATTTATGTAATGCTGGTTACGCGGTTGACCAATCTATAAAACAATTTGACGAGAACAAAGCCGTCGATGCACTATTCGACGAAGAACTCGAACGCTGTGTTCTAAACTCTCTAGTTATCTGTCTCTTCGCTCGAAAATTGTATAACCGAGAAACAGTCCTGAAAGCGCTAAAGGCTGTTGGCTATGAACTTACAGACGAAGATCTCACAACAATCGGCAAAAAGGTTTTGGCGACGAAGCTACGCATTAAAGAAAAACTAGGTTTTGATCCTCGGCAGGTGAAATTACCAAAACGTTTCTTCGAAACGCCTAGTATGCATGGCAAGCTCGACTCGTCTGTAGTGCAAAGAATGATTCAGCAGTATGTAGAAAAATGTTCGCTGCTACTAACAAAATAATGAACTCCTTAAACTAAAGTTAAACATCGAGACTTTGGTAGAGGATCTAACCGATTGGTGAAGTAGCTTTGTTGAGCTCTTGAATAACAATCTCCGTATAGAACGAGAACAATGGGTAGAGGATAATGCTAGGTATAATAAATGACAGAACAGCAGAGTGACCGAAAGTATAGGTGAAATAATGAATAGAGTTATTATTGTAGAAGGGAAAACCGACAAAAAGCAGCTGGAACGGATTTTGGATGAACCGGTGGAGATCGTCTGTACCTATGGGACATTGGGGCTTGATAAGTTAGAAGAATTGATTGCGGAGTATAGTGAGGATGAGGTCTGCGTACTTTTGGATGCCGATGATGCTGGCAACAAAGCTCGGCGTTTGTTTAAGCAAGAGTTTCCCAACGTTCGACATGTCTATACCCACAGGATGTACCGAGAGGTGGCAACTACCCCACTCAACGTTTTGGCACAAATTCTTGAGGGTGCCCACTTTGCCGTAAAAATGCTGGACGGAGAAGAAATTAATAACCGCAGGTTAAGCAACCGAAGCTATAATAATCATGATTGATTAAGCGGTATGATCGTAGAGAAATCCTAGAAATTGGAAAAAAGAGATATTCTTGAACCTATTAACCTTTTGGCTATAGGATACGCGAAAGGGGAAGTTCTTTCTTCAGAAAGACATAATCAAGTACGTAAGTCCTTAATGGACTTTGTATCGTTTGAAACATACGACTATAAAGAAGAGCGGGTTAAACCCGCTCTTCTTTATTCCTACATAATTTACGACTTTTACCCGTTTTTATCCAATTGTAAGACTCCCACTTCAAGTGGGAGTGGTACGCCTGGCTCCGCTTCGGTGACGAAAGCCTCCTGTGGAGGGTTTCGCCGAGCCGTCTTCCCAATACGAACACTTGGCGGCGAAGGAGGTAGAGTCCATCCTACGGCGCGAAAGTATTCGTCTGTGGATCTGCGCCTTCGGCATAAGTCTCCATTGGAGACTTACGTCACCGAAGACTCGATGTTCAACTTTAGTTGAACGAGTTCACTGATAGGATTTAACGATCTCTTGAAGCTTTAAAGCTAATCCCATTTTTCCTTCAACCTTTAAACTACCAGTCATAAAGGCCATCGTTGCATTAAGATTATCATTGAGTAATTTTGAGAAATTTTTCTCATTGAGGATTAAGGTTACCTCTGCATTATGTACATTTCCTTCTACTACTTCCACTTGACCGTTTTTAAGGACTATTTGTAATGAACCACTTTCCTCAAGATTAATTTGAAACACGCGGTCTTTTTCTTCCTTGATATGCTCTGGGTTTGCGTTCATTTTCTCCACAAGTGCATTTAGTTCAGCTGTCACACTCATAGTGATGTCCTCCCCCTCCCAATTTAATAATATGAATAGCTATTCATTTAGAATATACCATATAAAAGTAATTCTTTCAAAACATTTTTAATTTGTAGAAGTATTCAAATTATGCATTTGTTTAATCAAGGAAGCTATTTTATATCGATTATAGAAATAAATTACTTAAATGATAAAAGTTCCCAAAAATGTTTATATGAATATAATGTAACAAATAGAAGGAGGTGTGTTATCTGATGTATGGTTGTGTAGGTAAACCAATTTGTTGTCCTCCACAATATTGCGTGCGAGACTATTACACTCAACGTATTGTTCCGGTGATTCATCCTATTGTGAATATTAATCGTCAGAATATTGTCGATGTTCCCCAGCATTATTATCAGACGACGACAAGAAACGTTGTTGTTGACCAAGGTTTTCAAGCTGATTTCGGTAGATTTGGTTATACAGGGTACACTGGAGGTCGACTCTTTTAATCATGTGAAAATTCTTAATGCCACGCTTGGGTAAGCGTGGCATTTGACCTAGTCTGCTGTTGGTCAGCTATGTATAGCTAAAGAACACATGTCAAATAATAGTTGTAAGTGAAACAGGGCGAGTTCACAAAAAAGAGGTTTTGGAGGGTGCATTCGTGAAAATTTATCGTGTCAACATGGCCCAACTTTCGTTTGTCGCGGAGGAAGTACCAGAAGAATGGAAGCTGCTTGGAGGCCGGGGGCTAACTTCGGTTATAATAGCCCAAGAAGTTGAGCCAACTTGTCACCCACTGGGCAGTAAAAACAAATTAGTCTTTGCACCGGGGTTGCTTACGGGCACTATGGCTGCTAACGCAGGACGTTTATCAGCCGGTGCCAAAAGTCCGTTAACCGGTGGGATCAAAGAAAGTAATTCTGGAGGAACGGCGTCCCAAAGATTGGCAAAGCTGGGGGTAAAGGCTTTGATAATTGAGGACATTCCAGACGGAGATAAATGGTACAATCTTCACGTCCATAAAGACGGAGTAAAAATCAATGAAGAGACAGAACTTCTGGGAAAGGGCAACTATGAAGTCATCCATACTCTAACCTCTAGATATGGTGAAAATACTGGGGTCATCACGATTGGGCAAGCAGGGGAGTTCAAAATGTCCGCGGCTAATATTTCAGTTAAAGACCCCAAAGGGCATATTCGCAGCTTAGGACGGGGTGGACTTGGTGCTGTTATGAGTTCTAAGAAGATTAAATACATAACGCTGGATGATAATGACGGGGAAGGCATTCAGATTCATGATCGAAAGAAATTCAAAGATGCAGCTCAGCTTTTCAATAAGGGGTTGCTTAGTCACCCTGTCAGTGGAAATGCCCTACCCAAGTACGGAACTAATGTGCTTATCAACATTCTTAATGAGGCTGGTGGACTGCCTACTAAGAATTTCCGAATGGGGCAATTTGATGGGGCGGAAAAGATTAGCGGTGAAACCATGTATGACACGATCATGAGCAGAAAGGGTGATCCTACACATGGCTGTCATGTCGGGTGTGTCATTCGTTGTTCTCAAACTTATAATGATAAAGATGAAAAATACTTAACCTCTGGTTTTGAATATGAAACGATCTGGGGCTTTGGGGCAGGCTGCACAGTCGATGATCTCGATGTTATTGCGGAGGTCGATCAGATTTGCAATGACATAGGTATCGATACGATTGAGACCGCCGGAACCATGATGGTGGCCATGGAAGCGGGTATTCTTCCTTGGGGGGATGGAAAGGGAATCTTGAAATTATTCAAAGAAGAGATTAAAGAAGGTACTCCTCTGGGCCGTATCTTGGGAAATGGAGCGGATTTCACGGGTAAAGCCTTTGGGGTAACCCGAATTCCGACGGTTAAACATCAGAGTATACCTGCTTATGACCCAAGATCCGTCAAGGGGATTGGGGTTACCTATGCTACTACTCCAATGGGTGCCGACCATACTGCAGGGTACTCGGTGACTCATAATATCTTGAAAGTTGGAGGTCATGTAGACCCGTTGCTTAAAGATGGTCAGATTGAGCTTTCAAGGAACTTGCAAATTGCAACGGCCGCTATTGATTCTGCAGGACTTTGCGTGTTTACAGCGTTTGCGATCTTAGATTATGAACCAGTTTCGCATGCTTTAATTGAGATGATTAATGCCAAGTATGGAACGAATTGGTCCGTAGATGACTGGTTTAATATGGGGCGCATGATACTGAAGACTGAAAGGGATTTCAATGCATCGGCTGGATTTACCAACAAGGATGACCGCTTACCGGAATTCTTCAGTGAACCAGTACCTCCCCATAATGCTATTTGGGATTTCACGGGCGAAGAGCTTGATCAAGTGCTTCAGTTATAAGTAAGTCGTAAATTTTAAAAAGGAGAAAAGAAAATAGGGAAGCAGTTTTAGTCAAAATAAGGAGGTAAAACCTATGGAAGTTAATGTTAAGCTTTTTGGAGATCTTCGTGAAGGCAGATTTATGCAGGAAAAAACACAATTAGAAGAGAACAGTCGGGTAATAGATATCATCAAAAAGCATAATCTGCCGTTAGAACAAGTGGCAATCTGTATGGTCAATTGTCGAGGAGCCGAATTAGAGCAAGTCTTGCAAAACCAAGATACTGTTGCTTTCTCTCCTCCGGTCGGTGGTATGTAGATAATTATAGTGCTTAGACAGAGGAGGTTAGCAAAGCTAACCTCCTCTGTTTCTACAGGAGTGAACTCGTTCAACCAAAGTTGACATGGAGGTAACAGAATGCCTGAAACTCCCGAAATGGAAATATACAAGAATTATTTAACTAAGTGGGTTAAGGATAAACGAATTATTGAAAGTAATGTCCTACGAGCAAAAAGTCTTAACCTGGAAAGTGCAGATTTTTGCCAACGTATGACAGGTAGACATATAAAAGACATCACCCGGAGAGGTAAATACCTAATTTTCCATCTTGACAACGATCATTATCTTCTGACTCACATGATGTTGGATGGCAGGCTTTATTACTTACCTGCGGAAAACATTGAAACACTTTCGCAATCTGAGGTTCTCCACAGTGATGCAGAGGAATTAAAACAAAGTATTAAAGAGTTACCTGGAAAAGCTAGTGTCGTTTTTGGCTTATCGGACGGTTCGGTGCTCTTCTTTTGCTCTCTTACATTGGGCTATCTGCACTATCTTGGGCAGGAACCACTAAATGAGAAATTACAGGAACTGGGAAAGGATCCTCTAGATCCAAACTTCCGTGCTGAAGATTTTATACAACTTTTTGAGGGGAAAAGGGGTATGATCAAGCCTTGGCTAATGAATCCAAAAAATATCGCGGGTGTTGGCAATGCTTATTCTAATGAAGGGTTATTTAGAGCGGGTATTTTACCGACTCGTTTAATTTCTTCGCTTAGTAGGGATGATAAAGTAGGCTTATATCACTCCTTGGTTACTATTCTTAAGGATTCTATCCGTTTAGGTGGAGATATGGAAGAGAGATTTGCTCCTTGGGACGATTTTACTGGGGGCTATAATCCACATTTTCAATCGTATGACCGGGAGGGAAAAGCGTGTCTGTCGTGCCATGAAATGATTCAAAAGATGGAGGTCGGAGGTAGGAATGCCTTTTTTTGCTCGCATTGTCAAAAATAGCGAGCAAAGTGACCTTATCATTCATGTCCTTGTAGATTCAGGACAAATGTACACTCGTCTTCCAGTAATGAATAATTGTCTTGTTTAAGGAAATAAGATAAGATTAATAAGAAGAATATTATCGAAATCAAAGATTATGGGGAGAAAAGTATATGAAAAAAAGCGTGTTTTTGGTTATCTTTGTAGTTGTCGTAAGTTTCCTCAGCACTGTGGGGTGTGCTCAAGTTCGATCTGACAGTGATAAAAAAGTCACCGTTCAAACTATTTCGGCTGAAACAGCTAAGAAACGTTTAGATGCAGAAAAAGGTATTGTTCTACTTGATGTCAGGACTGTAGCAGAAAACAATGAAAAGCGTATTCCTGGTAGTGTGTTAATCCCAGTCGAGGTTATCAACTCACAGGCACCCGAAAAGCTTCGAAACAATGATGCTGTCATATTCGTTTACTGTCGAAGTGGAAGTCGAAGCACTATAGCTGCTCAAGCACTTGCTAAGATGAACTATACCAATGTCCATAATCTAGGGGGTATCAATAACTGGCCATATCAAACAGAATCCGGTGCAAAGTAATAGTGATCTCAAGTTTAGCTACAGACCAGCTAATAAAAGTCAAGA
>DOPS01000065.1:1092-5527 GCA_003512645.1 Desulfosporosinus sp. | reverse complement strand
TTAAGATACGTTAACAACGCACGTCTTGAACCAACCATTTTCAAAAGTCCACGACGGGAATGGTGGTCTTTTTTATGCGTCTTAAAGTGCTCTGTCAAATAGGTAATCCGTTCAGTCAGAAGCGCAATTTGCACTTCCGGAGACCCAGTGTCCCCTTCGTGTTGTGCATGCTTGAGAATAATCTCTTGCTTTTTCTCAGGTGTCATCATGATAAGTTTCCTCCATTTTTTCATCATTCCCAACTGCCCAGGATAACGTTGGAGACTTCGTCAAACCGAGTCAGTGGGTCCTTATAGTTTCTAAAACAGTATACATTGTAACGAAGCTTTTGTAAAGTTGATTAATTTATGCTTAATTTTCCAGGAGAACCTGGGCTTTAGCCCTGTCTTTATTTAACTGAATCAACAGTTCATCGACACCTTTGAATTTTCGTTCATCCCGCAAGCGCTCCTCAATGAGCACCGTAATCTCTTGACCGTATAAATCTCCCTCAAAATCGAGAAAATGCACCTCGGCTATAGTATCGTAGAGGTCGTGAAACGTTGGTTTCATACCAATGTTCATCATCCCCGATACACTCTTACCGTCCAAATAAGCTCTAACCGCATAGACCCCTCTCTTTGGAACTAGAAAGTCTTCTGAGGTGAGAATATTTGCTGTTGGATAACCAAGCAGACGACCTCGTTCTTCCCCATGTACGACGGTCCCACGTAAGTATGGTGGACGCCCAAGTAGAGACGCAGCTAATTTAATATCCCCCTGTAAAAGTGCTTTACGTATACTACTCGAAGAGATCACCTGACCATCTAACATTTGAGCTTGAAGTACACTCACTCCAAATCCATGTTTCTGTCCCAAAACCTGAATTAACTCGGAATTCCCCTTACCTTGATCACCAAATGAGTAATTAAATCCAACCACAACATGAATTATACCTAGGGGAAGCAGAATCTTCTCGACGAAATGTTCCGGAGAAGTCTTTGCCATTTCTCTAGTAAACGGTAAAAGATAGACAGTGCGAACCCCAATTTCCTCTAAATAGTGTAAACGCTCTTGATTTGTCGACAAGAGTTTAATTCCCCGTTCGGGAAATAGCACCTTTAGCGGATGAGGTTCAAAGATTAATACATCTAGGCTCACACCCAAACTCATCGCTTGACTTAATCCCTGTTCCAGCAATCGACGATGTCCTAGATGTACCCCATCAAAATTACCCAAAGCTAAAACACAGGGTTCACTTTCTATTGGCAGACTTGTTCGAACTTGCACCGATTAGACCCTCCTAAATTAAAACCTTATGCGGAAATAGGCCTTCCTCTCGCCAAATTCCAATTCCGATTAATTTGCCATCCTCTATCACCTGAACAAACGGCTCACTTCCCTCGCTTGATGACTTGACCCATTCTCTCTTAGTTGGCAAGCCATGCCGGAAGGCATTCCCTC
This sequence comes from Desulfosporosinus sp., assembly GCA_003512645.1. Classification (GTDB taxonomy): domain Bacteria; phylum Bacillota; class Desulfitobacteriia; order Desulfitobacteriales; family Desulfitobacteriaceae; genus Desulfosporosinus. Next base: position 4,084 of record DOPS01000065.1, on the reverse strand, counting down.
GCACCGCGGATAAAAATACTTGAGGCAGATCAATTCCTGCGGTTAGAGGAAGTAAAAAAGCATAGTTACCGAGACCTGTGGCCTCTTCTATTTCCTCAAGTGTCCAACTCGCTTGGATCTTAAACGGACCAGATCGGACGCGTACTAAATAGGACATATGTGCGCCACAACCTAAAGCCTGTCCCAGATCATGACTTATTGTCCGTATGTATGTCCCCTTTGAGCATTCAATCTCTAAGATTGCCCGTGGGTACTCCCCTTCATACCATTTTGCCAGCTCTAATTTGTAGATAGATACTTCGCGTGGTGCTATCTCAACAGCTAACCCTTGCCGAGCATATTCATAAAGATGTTTTCCTTCTTTGCGAACCGCCGAATACATCGGGGGAATCTGAGACACTTTACCCTGGAAACTTGGGATAACCCGCTCTAAGTCACTCCGTTTCAAATCCGGGGAAGTTCTTTTTGTCACTTTTCCGGAAGCGTCTTGAGTTTCTGTTGTGATTCCAAAGGTAACCTCAGCAATGTAAGCTTTACCCTGCTCAGTAATGTATTCTGCAAGACGGGTCCCCCTCCCAACACATATGGGTAACACGCCAGCTACTCCAGGGTCAAGCGTTCCGGTATGGCCGACTTTCTTAATTTTCAAGAGCTTTCTCAGCCAGACTACGACATCTGAAGAGGTCATTCCAGGGGGTTTAAGGACATTAATGACTCCTTCCACTCCTTAACCCCTCCTCAATTGCCGAGATGATGTTTTGTTTAGCTTCAGCCATAGGGATTCTGAACGTACATCCTGCAGCACGCTTGTGCCCTCCTCCACCGAACTGTGCAGCAATTTCATTGACATTCAACCAGAGATTAGAACGGAGACCTCCCTTGATTTCTTGAGGTCCCACCTCTTTGAGCAATACAGCCACTTCAACCCCCGCAATACTTCGAATATGATTCACCAATCCGTCACTTACTTCCTGATCAGCCTTACTTTTTCGAAAGTCTTCTAAGCTTAAGGTCATGATTGCCAGTTGACCCTCTGCATAAATTTCTAATTCATTGAGAGCATATTGCAGTAATTTAACTTGAGCAAGGGGCTTTTGATCAAAAATCTGATGGTGAATATCTTGTAGATCAATGCCTTCGTCCAATAAGTCTGCAGTCAGACGATGGGTCTGAGCCGTCGTACTACTATATTGATAGCAGCCAGTATCCGTTACAATGGCAGTGTAAAGATTCGTGGCTATCTCTTCATCTATTTTTACGCCTAGTTGCTCAATAAGGATAAAGGCCAGTTCTCCAACAGCGCTTGCTTGGGCATCGATGCAGTTAACGTGACCAAAGAGCTGATTTGAGATGTGGTGATCTAAGTTAAGCACTATGCTTTCTTCAGAGAGGTCGGTTATTGAAAGATTTACGCGCCCCAGATCCGTACAATCCACAAACAGTAAGGTTTTAGGTTGAGGATTCGGAAGCTCCTGACTTACCCGAGACGAGCCTGGCAAAAACTTTAAATTATTAGGCACCGGATTCGGATTGTAATAGGTTACTTCTTTACCCATCTTCTCTAACGCAAGACCTATTGCTAACATAGATCCGATACAATCCCCATCGGGTGATACATGGGAGAAAAGCGCCACCTTTGGCGCTTTTCTTAACACTCGAATCATCTCTTCAATATGACTATTTTCATTCATGGGATTCTTCCTTACTCGAATCGTCAAGTCCAACATTTTGTAATAGCTTAGCAATGTGGGCGCCATGTTGAATAGAAGGATCGTATTTAAACACAATGGAAGGGACATGGCGCAGGCGTACACGTTTTCCGATTTCAGACCGTACGTACCCCGCAGCTCGATTCAGAGCCTCCAAGGTGACCTTTCCTTCTTCTTCCGTGCCCAAAACGCTAACGTACACTTTAGCATGGGATAAATCATCAGCGACATCCACACTAGTCAGGGTGACAAATCCAATCCGAGGATCTTTCAACTCTACCCGAATAAGTTGAGAAATCTCTTCTTTGAGTGTTTCTGCCAATCGATTGGGTCGATGTTTAGACATACCAATACCTCCAGGGCCTGATTTACTACAATGTGCGTTTGACTTCTTCCAGGACAAACGCTTCAATGATGTCTCCTTCTTTAATGTCATTGAATTTTTCGATGCCAATACCACATTCATAACCCTCGGCAACTTCTTTGACATCATCCTTGAAGCGTCTCAATGACTCCATAACACCATCATGAATGACAATGCTATCCCGGATAACTCTTACCTTAGCAGAACGGATGATCTTTCCTTCTGTTACCATACATCCAGCAACAGTCCCCGATTTTGGTACTTTAAAGACCTGACGGACTTCAACTTTGCCTAAGACAACCTCTTTAAAGGTTGGATCAAGAAGTCCGGTCATGGCTGCTTTAACATCTTCAATGGCATCATAGATGACTCGATAGAGTCTTAGATCGACGCCTTCGAGTTGAGCCGTCGCTTTCGCATTAGCATCCGGCCGAACATTGAAGCCAATAATAATCGCATTGGAAGCTGAGGCCAGCATAATATCGTTTTTATTAATAGCACCGACTCCACCATGGATTGGGTTGACGCGCACCTCGCCTGTCGAAAGCCTCAGCAACGCCTGACGCAAAGCTTCAACCGATCCTTGGACATCTGCTTTAATAATAACGTTGAGCTCTTTAATTTCGCCCTCTTTAATCTTGTCAAAGAGGTCTTCTAAACTCACTTTAGCCACAATCTTTTTAGACTCTTCCACTTTACGCACAGCCGTACGTGCGGCTGTAATATGGCGCGCCAATTTTTCATCTGCGACTATATAGAACAATTCTCCAGCCTCAGGCACTTCGGATAAGCCATGAACTTCAACCGGCATGGATGGGCCTGCTTTTTTAACCCGTCGCCCATTATCATCGACCATGGCCTTAATTCGTCCATAGGCACAACCAGCTACTGCAACATCTCCAATATTGAGAGTACCCTT
>DOPS01000065.1:0-1049 GCA_003512645.1 Desulfosporosinus sp. | reverse complement strand
ATGCCTAAATTATTTTTTGCTGAGACAGGAACGGCAATGGTATCTCCGCCCCATTCTTCAACGACAAGACCATACTCTGTCAGTTCTTGTTTTACTTTTTCCGGAGTTGCATTTTCTTTATCTATTTTGTTAATGGCTACGATGATGGGAACCTCAGCCGCCTTGGCGTGATTGATTGCTTCTATGGTTTGAGGCATAACTCCATCATCTGCCGCCACTACTAAAACTGCGATATCCGTAACTTGTGCTCCTCTAGCCCGCATTGACGTGAAAGCCTCATGGCCAGGTGTATCTAAGAACGTAATCTTTTGATTGTTGATTTCAACTTGGTACGCACCAATATGCTGGGTTATTCCACCTGCTTCCGAAGCAGTCACATGTGTGGTACGAATAGCATCCAAGAGTGACGTCTTGCCATGGTCAACATGTCCCATTACGGTTACAACCGGTGGACGGAAAACGAGGTCTTTCGGATCATCTTGGATCTCCTCAATTACAGCCATTGATTTTTCCGCTTTTACCTCTACAGTGACACCTAGTTCACCAGCCAAAATTGTAGCAGTCTCTGAGTCTAACTCCTGATTAATGGTAGCCATAACACCCAAATTCATCAGCTGTTTGATCAGTTCTCCTGCTTTACGGCTCATCTTACTGGCTAAATCTTGTACTGAAATCGATTCTTGAATTACAATGTGTTTGGGGGTCGTGTCCCTTACTTCTTTTTTAGGATGTTTTTGGAACCGTCTATGTGGTGAACGAATCGCATTTTCTCTTTCTTTCTCGACTTCGCGTTTGCGTTCATAAGCTTTGTCTTGGGCTTTTTTATTAGCTGGCAACTGTCGCTTAGCTTGTTCAGTAATTGTAGGAGTTGAGGGAGCACCTGCACCAGCACGCGGTGCCATTCCTGGACGTGGACTTTGCCCTTGTCCTTGATATCCGGGACGGGGACCTTGTCCTTGTCCTTGATACCCTGGACGGGGACCTTGTCCTTGTCCAGGACCTTGTCCCTGATACCCTGGACGAGGGCCTTGCGGCTGTCCTTGATATCC